>CALMTA010000108.1 GCA_937872505.1 uncultured Neisseriaceae bacterium
TTCTAATGAATGAAAACTAATCACCACAACTCTAGCACCATGATTTAATATCAAAGGTAGCTCAGATAAAATTGCCTCTAAATCTCCTAATTCATTGTTAATAAAAATTCTAATTGCCTGAAAACTTCTTGTTGCTGGATGCTGTCCTTTTTCTTTAAACGGTATACAATCAGAAATTATTTTGGCTAACTCATTAGTTGTAGTAATTTCTTTTTTTGCCCGCTCAATAACTATATTATGAGCAATCTTTCTTGAAAATCTCTCTTCAGAATATTGCCACAATACTTTAGCTAACTCATCTTCTGCAACCTGATTAATCCATTGACGTGCATTGATACCTTTAGTATTATCCATTCTCATGTCTAGTTCTCCATTTAAACGAAAACTAAAACCTCGCTCTTTAACATCTAATTGTGGAGAAGAAACTCCTAGATCTAGTAATAGCCCGTCAACTCTTTCAATCCCAAATTCTTTAAGATGCTCTCTAACTTTTGCAAAACTATCATGAATAATTTCTAAACGTTTATCCTTTAATTCTAATGCATGATTAACAGCTACAATATCTTTATCAAAAGCAATTAATCTACCTTTATTACTTAATTTAGCTAAAATTTCTTTTGTATGACCACCACGACCAAAAGTACCATCAATATAAATTCCATCTGGATTAATGTTTAATAATTCAATTGATTCGTCCAATAAAACAGAATAATGCACTTAATTGCTTTCTTCTATAAAGAAAAATCAGTCAATAACTGTGCTAAATTATCATGGGATAATTGCAATGCTTTATTAGTTTCTTCTGCCCATTTCTTTTTATCCCATAATTCAAAACGATTACCCATGCCAACTAAAACCACGTCTTTATCTAATTGTGCAAAACTTTTTAATGAATTTGGTAATAAAATGCGCCCTGATTTATCAACTTCAACTGTTTCTGCATAACCTAGAACTAATCTTTGATAGCTTTTAACTAATGGATGTGCCCCGGTAGACAAATTTTGAATCTTTTCACGAACAATGAACCAGTTTTGCTCAGGATAAAGTAATAAACATTGTGGTGACTCGAGAGTTATAGTAACCTTATTAGCAAAATCAAGTCTCAACTCCTCACGATACTTTGCAGGAATTGCTAAACGATTTTTTAAGTCTAAACTTAAGTGAGATACCCCACCAAACATTTTAAAACCCCCACAATTATACACCTTTACCCACCATACTACACTATAACATAAAAAACATTAACAAGTCAATTAATTTTAGTAAAAATCTTTTATTATTTTAAATTACTTTGTCAAGTAACAAAAATGTCACTAGCTTTACACAATTGAAATATGATTTACTAATGGGTATTGAACTTATTTTTTAATAATATTCCGAAAGAAATGCATGAAAAAACAATTATTAATATTATTAGCCCTTTACATGGCTGTAGTTAATCAAGTATATGCAAGAGGCAGGCAACTTGTACAAAATGGTACCCCAGTTGTTGATTCAACTTTAAATAAAATGGTTCCATTGATTTATGCAACTAGCAACAATAATAGTTTTATTTGTACAGGAACATTTATTAGTACAAATACCGTATTAACAGCTGCTCATTGTGTTTTAGATATGTCTCAAAAAAACGTAAATTCATCATATTCTATAAATAATATTCATGACCCTAAAAATATTAAGATTATTTTATCTAAAGATCCTAATAACCCAGTAAACTTAAATGATAGCAATGTCCAAAAAAATATTAATATATTTGCAGCAAATAAAATTTATGTCCATTCAAATGCCTTCAAAGGAGTTAGTGTAAGTGACAAAGGTTTAAATATTCAAGATTATTCACAAATTAATGATCTTGCAATTATTCAACTCTCTAGTCCTCTTGATGATAATACTGTTGAAGTTGCTAACATTTCGCAAAGTAATCCTACGATCGGTTCTGAGGAACTTATTATCGGTTATGGTGTAGATAATGGTCCTGGAGTTATTATTAGTGACCCTTTTAATGGAGCATCAGGTGTTCTTCGTTCAGCTATAGCTAAAATAGATTCTTTTAGCGGAAATAATTCTGTTATCAATTTATTAGGTACAGTAAATAACGGCGATGGTTACACGCATATTTGCCAAGGTGACTCTGGTGGACCTGATTTAATAAATATTAATAATACCTACACTATTCAAGGAGTTCATTCATTTGGTGAAGGTTCAGAATGCGGTACACCTAACTCTCCTGGTTCATCAATTAATGTTGCTCAATATTATAATTGGATAAAGAATGATTATAAAAATTCTTTATTACAAAAATAATATTATGCTTTAGGGGAAATATTTGGTAGAATATCACTTCATAAAACATTTATTTAAAAATAATTATGAATTATATTAAACTTATAAAATTACTTTACTCCTATAACATTATAGAAAAATTATTACCATCATACATGGTAGTTAAAACTCACTCATTAGCTAGAAAATATTTTCTAGCTAATTTTTTTAAAACTATTCCTAAAACTCAATTTATACCAGATAAAATATATCATAAAAAACTTTGGCATCTTACTTTTCAGTTTCCTTTAATGAACTCAGCAGGAATGTTTAAAAATGCAGAAGGATACGACCTAATATCAGCCATTGGTGCAGGCGGTTATTTAGGTGGCACTAGCACTTATAATAAACGTGTAGGCAACTATAAACACCATATTTTGCACCCTACTATAATTTTAAAAAACTCAAAAATAGCCATAAATTTTCTTGGTCTCCCAAATTTAGGAGATGAAATTTTATCTAAACAAATAATAACTAAACATAAAATGAAAAATTGTCCAATCGGTTGGAGCATAAGTAGAGAAACTCAAATTAATGAACAACAAAGTTTAGATAATTTAATCAAAAGTTTATGGCTATATCACAATAAAGAACAAATTGATTTCATTGAAATAAATGAAAGCTGCCCCAATATTTTAATATCAACACATGATAAAAATAACGCTCTAGCTCATAGATTAGAATATATATCAACCCATTTCTTAAAAAAAAGAGAACGCCCCTTACCTATTACAGTTAAATTTTCTAATGATTTATCAATAAATAATTTAAAAAATATTTTAAAATTACTACTATATTATCAATTTGATGGCATAGTATTAGGTAACACCTCCACTAATTATAAAGCTATTTGCCCTAATGTTCATACTACAGAACAGAAACTATTTAATTATTTTACAAATAAATTTGGCGGCGGTGTTAGCGGGCAAATATTAAAACAACAATCACTGTCTCTATCTACAAATGCTGTTTCCCTAATAAAACAACTCAACCCTAATCATGAATTTCATGTAATTAGAAGCGGTGGTATTGACTCTATAAATGACATAATGCAATCAAATAATGCCGGAATTTCTCTTAATCAATGGTATAGCGGATTCTTTGATAATTATATTAAATATGAAGATAATGTATATAAGCATTTTCAATCAGTTAAATAGCATCATTTAAACATACATTTCATAATTATTTTCAGCATCACTATTAAATTCTTCTAAAATCTCAAGACTAATGCTATTGCTATTTATAAAGCCTAACCTCCTAAAGGCACTAGCTAAGTAAGCACTCGTTAAACCAGAATTACAGATAAATAATAAATGCATATTTGTGTCAAAACTATTAATACAGTACGACATAAAATTTGCTATATGAATAAAAGGAACGTTAAAAAATGAATTTTTATTTACTCCAATTATTTTGCTAAGTTGTTTTATTTTCACATCATTTGCATGTATGATTGCTTCTCTTGTATCAATAAGCAAATACTTCTCTTTATTAATGATATCCTTAGCATCTACACTTGAAATTATACAGTTCTTTGGTTCATAAACTTTAGTGGCTATTTCTTGAAAATATCTTTCTTCTGAAAACAAATCTACTTCTTTTGTTCTTGATAAAAATATATCTTGTTGTTTAAGTAAAACATTAGCAATTAAAGAGTTAGCTTTTTGTTCTACTTTCATTGTTGTAGCAAATAAATTTTCACAATCATATGTAGGACATATTATACAATTATTATCAACCAATTTTAAGATATTTTCAATAGATTCATATAATTTATTTACATTACTAATTTTAAAATTAGCCCTACCTAAATCTTCAATTAAAATATTACCACCGGTAAATACAAATTGACTTTCAAGCAATACCCCATCTCTAGCTTTAGCAACTATAAAAGAAACTGAATCATTAGTATACCCAGGTGTTGGAACCTTAATAATCACATTATCTTGTGCCAATAATAATGCAGAGTATTGCATGCCTTCTATATTTATATTACATAAATATTTTTCATTAATTGGCCACCCCAATATATCTACATCATCACTATCAATAATCACCTCTAATTTATTACGCAAATCTTGGGTATAATTTATATAATCTACATAACCATGGGTATTCATTATAGCAATAGTTTTTAACTGGTTATTGGTAATAAAATTAAGCAGCTTATCTTTAAGTTCAACTATGGGATCAATAACTATACATTGCTCATTATTTATAATAATCCATGAATTAATACCATTATAATTAAATCTAATTACTGGAGTTTGATTATGTAATAAATATTGATGTCTTTTTGTCTCATAAATTTTTTTATAATTATTTAATTCTCTACCTATTAAAGCTATACGTTTACATAATTGCATTATATTATTATAATTAGCAAATATGCTAAATGACATTCGTATTGCTCCTTCTGCTCTTTGCTGCCCTAAATTCATAGCATCTATGACATAACTTTTTGAGTTTAATGCACCACATGCTGAACCAGCAGCAACACGAATATTAAAAATTCCAAAAATATTAATTAACTCCTTTGATAAAAACCCAGGCACACTAAAATTTATTACTGTTGGCACTATAGTATGGTAATTATTATTTATTTGTATATTA
>CALMTA010000109.1 GCA_937872505.1 uncultured Neisseriaceae bacterium
GGTAGTTCAATCATGCCTGGCAAAGTAAATCCTACTCAATGTGAGGCGATGACTATGCTTTGTGCTCAGGTATTAGGTAATGATGTTGCTATTAATATAGGCGGTTCTATGGGAAATTTTGAATTAAATGTTTTTAAACCAATGATTATTTATAATTTCTTACAAAGTGCTAGATTATTAAATGATGGCATAATAAGTTTTGATAAATATTGTGCTAATGGAATAGAACCTAATGAAGATCGTATAAACTTTCTACTAGAACAATCTCTAATGCTAGTAACTGCCTTAAATACGCATATTGGCTATGATAAAGCTTCCGAAATAGCCAAAAAAGCACATAAAGATAACAGTACATTAAAAGAAGCTGCAATCGCACTTAATTATTTAACTGCAAAACAATTTGATGAATGGGTAAAACCAGAAAATATGATTGGAACAAATACATAAGGATAATTTAAGTGCAAATTTTATTAATTGGTTCTGGTGGTAGAGAACATGCTATTGCTTGGAAATTAGCTCAATCAAAAAAAGTAACCAAAATATTTGTAGCACCTGGGAATGCAGGAACAATGTTTGAAGAAAAAACTGTTAATTTAAATCTAACTAAAATTAATGATTTTATTGATTTTGCTAAAAATAATCCAATTGCTTTTACTATAGTAGGACCAGAAGCTCCCCTTGCTATAGGGATTGTTGATCAATTTAAAAAACAAGGATTAAAAATCTGGGGACCTTCTCATTATTGCGCTCAACTTGAAAGCTCTAAAGTATTTGCTAAAAATTTTATGATTAAATATAAAATTCCTACTGCAAAATACCAAGTTTTTACTAATGCAAAACTAGCTAAAACTTATTTACATTCACAAAATTTTCCTCTTGTGATAAAAGCTGATGGATTAGCTGCAGGAAAAGGTGTTCTTGTTGCTAATGAATTAAATACTGCATTAGAATTTATTGACAGTATATTCATTGAACATAAATTTGGTGAAACTAATAATAAAGTTGTAATAGAAGAGTTTTTAGAAGGAACTGAAGCAAGCTTTATTGTAATGATTGATGGTAAAAACATTTTACCGCTTGCTACATCTCAAGACTATAAACGATTACTTGATAATGATTTAGGTCCTAATACTGGCGGAATGGGGGCATATTCTCCTGCTCCAATAATTACTCCTTCTCTACATTCAGAAATAATAGAAAAAATAATTCAACCAGTAATTGATGGAATGAAACAAGAAGGCCATGAATATACTGGTTTTCTCTATGCAGGACTTATGATTGACAAAAATGGTAAGCCAAAAACACTTGAATATAATTGCCGCCTTGGTGACCCTGAAACCCAACCTATTCTATATAGATTAAAAAATGACTTTAGCGAAATAATTGAAATGGGTTTAAAAGGCGAATTAAACAAGATAAAAATTGAATGGAAAAACGAATTTGCTATTGGTGTAGTGCTTAGTGAATATGGCTATCCTGATAACCCAAGAAATAATGATATAATTCAGGGATTAGAGCATGTGAATAAAATAAATAATATTAAAGTATTTCATGCAGGAACCAAATTTAAAGATAATCAATTACTTACTAATGGCGGAAGAGTATTATGTGTGGTTAGCTCTAACGAAAACATTAATATAGCAAGAAAAAATGCATATGAAACAATCTCAAAAATTAATTTTTCTGGTATGCAATACCGAAATGATATTGCTGCCAAAATTAATTAAATTTATGAGAGGTAAAAAGCATATAAATTAAAGACATCATGGAGGAAATTATGGGACAAGAAATTTCTATTTTACAATTGATTTTAAATGCCAGTATAGTTGTACAAATTGTAATTGGTATTTTATTATTTTTCTCTATTATTTCATGGGGTATTATATTCAGTAAATGGATTAGTTTACGACTTGCTAAAAATCAAACTTACTCTTTCTTAAAACAGTTTCAAAATGCAAGCAATGTCTCCACTCTTTATACTTCAATTCTAAAACGAAAAAATAAACGTTGTACAACCGCTATATTTTTTAATGGTATAAATGAATATAATAAAATCAATAAACAAGGCATTACTAATAAACATACTATTATAGAAAATTTGGAACGCTCTATTACTTCAACAATAGATGCTGAAATTGATATTTACGAACAAAGCCTGCCTACTTTAGCAACATTTGGTTCAGTAAGCCCTTATATTGGTTTATTGGGAACTGTATGGGGAATAATGCATGCTTTTATTGGTTTAGGTAATACCGGTCAAGCAACAATTGCAACAGTTGCACCAGGGATTGCCGAAGCCCTAGTAGCAAC
>CALMTA010000110.1 GCA_937872505.1 uncultured Neisseriaceae bacterium
ACTTTATGCTTATCAATAATTTGCCAAAAACGAGATGCATCAGGATAAGTAGGAATACCCTCATAAATAACTTGTGTTGCTCCTGTTGCTAATGGACCATAACATACATAAGTATGACCAGTTATCCAGCCTACATCAGCTGTACACCAAAAAATATCTGATTCTTTAATATCAAATATCCATTGCATTGTTAATATGCTGCCTAGTAAATAACCGGCACTAGAATGCTGGACTCCTTTAGGTTTACCTGTAGAACCAGAAGTATATAATATAAATAAAGGATGCTCACTTTCTACAATTTCTGGTGGGCAGCTATCTATTTGATTTGCAACTAGATCATGACACCAAATATCACGGTCTTTTACTAAATTTATTTTATGATTGATTTTATTATAAATAATAACTTTAAGAATAGTATTATTATTGCCTAATAATTTAATAGCATTATCTACACTATCTTTAAGAGGTATAGTTTTGCCACCACGCCTGCTTGCATTTGAAGTTATTAAAAATTTTGCTTGTGCATCTATAATTCTGTCAGAAACTGATTTAGCTGAAAAACCAGCAAATACTACAGAATGTATTGCACCAATTCTAGCACAAGATTGCATAGCAATGATAGCTTCAATACCATGTGGCATATAAATAATTACTCTATCGCTTTTTTTAATGCCTAAAGATTTTAATCCATTAGCAAATTTACAAACTTTATAATAGAGTTCTTTATAGCTGATTTTTTCTACTTTACCATCATCTGATTCAAATATTATTGCAGTTTTATTGGGTATTTTATCTAAATGTTTATCTAAACAATTATATGATACATTTAAAATTCCATCTTCAAACCATTTATAAAATGGAGCTTTTTCATCATTAAGTATTTTAGTAAAGTTTTTTTGCCAGCTAATTTTTTCTTTAGCTAAATCTGCCCAAAATTTAGAATAATTATTTTCTGCTTTTTCTATTAAAAGAGCATATTCTTTACTATTTAAATTTGCTTGTTCTTTAAACCTTTTTAAAGGTTCATATATATCACTCATCACGCCCCTTTGTAATGCTTACTCGGTAAATCCTTCGGTAATAATTTCATTATCAAGTGCAATATATTCATCATTAAGATTTTCAAAATAACGTATAGTTTTCAGTTTTAAATTATAAGCAGCATATTCATCACAAAGCATTAATGCTTTTTTATGAAACTGTAAAGAAGTTGCTGGACATAAACTTGATATTCCCCCTTCAATTGCTTGAGCTACTGCATTTGATTTATTTAATCCTTTAGCTAAAATTACAATTTCCTGACATTCAAGAATAGTTTGGATCCCCATAGTTAATACTACAGTTGGTGTGTTTTCTATGCTATGTTCAAAGAATCTAGAGTTTGCTAAAACTGTACTATAATTTAAAGTTTTAACCCTGGTTCTAGAGCTTAAAGATGATCCTGGTTCATTAAATGCTATATGACCATCTTCGCCAATACCGCCAATTAATAAATGAATACCACCTAGAGTTTCAATGTTTTCTTCAAATACTTTGCATTCATAATCTAAATAAGTTGCATTACCATTTAGCATATGTATGTTTTTGGGGTTTATGTCAACGTGTTTAAAAAAATGACTATGCATATAATTTTT
>CALMTA010000111.1 GCA_937872505.1 uncultured Neisseriaceae bacterium
TTGATACATCGTTTCCATTTTGCAGCCTATCATCAGTTTTTGCAATAATCTTTAAGGCTAAATCATCTGGTAATTTATTAAAAAATATTTTATCAAATAAAACAAAAACATGTCTAGGAATTTTTAACTGTTTTATAGCTTGAATACAGGTAGTAGAATGACCAGATAATAGTATTTTTAACATTTCTTCATAAAGTCGTCCTTTATGCTCATTAATTAGTAATTCTCTAGCTGAAATAATATATTTTGAAGTTTCTTCTTCTATTTCTAATCCCAGTTTAATTGCTAAACGAATAGCCCTTAACACTCTCACAGGATCTTCTTTATATCGTATATCAGGGTCACCAATCATTTTTAAAGATTTATTTTGTATATCTTTAATACCGTTATGATAATCAATTATAATTTCTTTTATAGGATCATAATAAAGAGCATTAATAGTGAAGTCTCTTCTAGTTGAATCTTCTTCCTGTGTTCCGTAATTATTATCAACCATAATTTTGCCATGCTCACTAACACTATGTTGATGAATTTTTATGCTTCTATATGTAGATACTTCAACAATATGACGTTCAACAAGTGGGCGGGAGCCAATCATTTTATCAGGGTTTATATTACCAAACATCACATGAACTATTTTAAATCTTCGACCAATAATAATAGCATTGCGTTTGAATACTTTACGTACTTGCTCAGGGGTTGCATTAGTGACTATATCAAAATCTTTGGGGATTTTGCCCAAAATAAGATCGCGTATTCCACCACCAACTATATATCCATCAAAATTATTTTCTTGTAACTTTTCTATTACATAAATAGCGTCAGAGTTTATTTGTTTAGAAGATATTCCAAACTTATTTGATGGTGTAATATTTTTAATTGTCATGGTTTAAATTTATTTAAAATATTATAATAAGTTTTTGATAAATTAAGTAAATCACCTTTTGGAATATTTTCATTTATTTGGTGGATAGAAGCATTTACCATACCAAATTCTAATAATTCAAGACAAACATCTTTTAAAAAGCGCCCATCAGATGTACCGCCATCGGTTTTTAATTGAGGAGTAATTTGCAAAGTTTCTTGAATAGAGTCTATAACTGTAGTTAATAATTTACCAGATTTAGTAAGAAATGGTTGAGCTGAATCATTCCATGTGATAACGTAATCTAATTTATTGTTATCAAAAATTTTAGTAACTTGTTTTTTAAGCGAATCTGAAGTATGCAAATTATTGTAACGGAAGTTGAAATTAGCAAATAAATTTCTGGGTATTACATTATCTACGCCAAGTCCAGAATTTAAATTAGCAAATTGCATTTGCGTTGGCGGAAAAAATTCATTACCATTATCCCATTTTGTGTTTACTAATTCGTGTAGAGCATTGGTAAATAGATGAATAGGGTTAAGACAAAGCTCTGGGTAGGCAATATGTCCTTGCTTGCCAATAATTTCAATATTAGCTGTTAAAGAACCACGCCTTCCATTTTTAATTACATCACCTAAATGGTCAACACTAGTAGGTTCACCTAATAAACAATAGTCTATGACTATATTTTGCTGCTTTAAATATTTAACAATTACTGAGGTGCCATCTTTAGCAGATGATTCTTCATCTGAAGTAAGTAGTATAGCAATTGAATAGTCATTTAGTTTATTATTAATATATTGCTCAGCTGCAATGATAAAGCTAGCAACAGCACCTTTCATATCACTAATACCACGAGCTACTAATTTATTATTTGTTTCAGTCATAATAAAAGGATCACTATCCCATTTACTTATATCTCCTGATGGTACTACATCAATATGACCTGCAAAAGCAAATATAGGTTTTTTACTACCAATAACTGCAAATAAATTACTTGTTTTTCCATGATCAAGTCTTATAGTTTTAAAGCCTATATCTTTTAAATAAGTTGTTATATAATCTAAGCAACCAGCTTGATTGGGGCTTATAGACTTAAAAGCAATTAACTTTTTAGCTAATTCTAGTAATTTAGTTTGATTTATTTCCATAATTATTCATAAATATTTTTATATTTTAAGTATTAGATTGAATTTTAACATTTTTTAAGGCCGTATAGCAATATACAATTATATTATTACAGATTTAAGCATTAACGGACATCTTTATAATTTAAAATAAAAATATTAAATGTTGTAGTGTAAAATTCGATATATTTATTGAGGAGACGCTAAGATGCAAAAAAAAGAGCGCATAGAAATAATAGATATTTTACGAGGTTTTGCAATGCTTGGGGTGATTATGGTTAATTTTATTGAAATGAATACAGCTCCTGGAGATGGGCTAATTTTTTCACTTTATTCAATTATTGATAAAATTAGTTATACTATAACGCATTTATTATTTTTTAATAAATCTTATATAATTTTTGCATTTCTATTTGGTTATAATTTGCATATTTTACAACAAAATATTATTAGAAAAAAAGTTTATCACGTAGCTGTATTAGTATATCAGAGATTATTAGTAATATTTATTTTAGGTTTAATACAAACATCGTTACTATGGTGGGGGACTATTATAATGTTGTATGCTTTTTATGGAATATTTTCTTATTTATTTATAAAAAATATTTCAAAATATTTTCAATTAATTATTGCTTTAATAATTTTGTTTATAGTCCCAATTATCATAGATCAAATAAGCTTAATTTTAAATCCCATTTCCTATGTAAAACCACAGGAAGTAACAAATTTTTTTAATAATCTTACTTTAGATGATTTACAAGAATTTTATGCTAGTTGGAATTTTTACGAAATTATTAGAACAAATTTAATTTTTTGGTTTTATGAGTATTATGGTTCAAATATAATAATTAATTTTATTTATAATTCTCAAATGATAGGTTTAATTATTTTAGGGTATGCTTGTTCTGGTTATAAAATGTTAGAAATATTAAAAAATAATGAAATATTATTTGGCATAAAAGTATCTGTAGGAGGTTATATAATATTACATCTATTTAATAGAAAAGAACTTTATTATTCTATGAGTTTATTGCAAAATCTTATGTTTTCTGCAGCAGTAATTTTTATTATAATGTTTATTGCTAGAACCAGGCTAATATATTTAATATCCTGGTTGAAAGTAGTTGGTAAATCTTCATTTTCCTTTTATGTTATGCATATGGTATTTGCTGATTGGATTTTTCATTTTTTAATTTCTAATAGTAAGCTATATTTTTATCAAATTGAAATACTTGCAGTTATGATTTTTATCTTGTTGTTTTTTATTAATAGATTAGTATTAAATAAGCTGGGTATTGGTATTTTTGAATTATTATTAAGGAAGTTAACTTATTTAGCACGTAATTAAATTAATTTAAAAGTTCAAATGTATTTTAGTAAATAAAATTACTTGACATGTAAAGTAAAATTAGTTATAATATATACATAAAATTTAGTGTATATATACATAATTTATTAGGACATGGTATTATGAAGCAAAAACTTATTAATAAAGATTTATTTATTGATCGCATAAATGAATTAGAGATATTAACTAATGGTTTAAAAAATGGCTCTGATTATATTTTAATTGCACCTCGTAGATATGGTAAAACAACTTTGGTTAATAAAGTATTTAACAATATTAACAAAGATAAAAATTATTTGTTATTAAGTATAGATATTATGCGCTATTCTGGTAGCATAAGGCATTTAGCGATTAATATTACTGATAAATGTCTTTCGTTGTTAGGGTTAGCGGGTAAACTATATGCAATATTAGATAAGGTAGAGTTATCGCTAAAATTAAAGGTATCGTGGGGTGACATTGAGTTAGAGCCAATTTTAAAATTATTAAAGAGTGATCCCAATACATACGATGAATTAAAATTACTAGAACATGCTTTAGAATTATTAGAAGCAATAGCTATTAAAAAGAAAAAATCTATAATTGTATTTTTTGATGAATTCGGTGAATTATATCATCTTGGTGAATCTGTAGTTAAATTGTTTAGATCAGTGTTACAATCGCATAAGCATGTAAGTTATATTTTTGCAGGTAGTCAAGAAACTTTAATGGATCATATATTTGTAGATAAAAATAGTGCATTTTTTAGGTTTGGAACAATAATTAATTTAGGAAAACTTGAAGAAAAAGAGGTTTTAGAATATTTTATGTTTGCCGGATTTAATTTTGAAATTAGTCATAAAATATTAGATATATTAAAATGTCATCCATATTATACAAGTAAAACAATTCAAGATTTGCACAATAATCATTTTTATGCAAAAGATACTAGTTCATTTTTAAAGTATTTAGAGCAATTATTAATTGATGAAAGCTCATACCTAGAAATGTTAATCCAAAAATTAAGTAGCAAATCCTATGCACTTGATGTTTTATCTAACATTGCTCGAGGGGTAGCTAATAATTTTGGATTAGAAGATAAGTCACGGCAATATATTAGTAATATCATTAGTTTGCTATATAAAGACGGATATATAAAGAAATTGAGTCGAGGTGTATATGAACTTACAGATCCATTACTTAAATTATATTTAATTAGTTAATGTAACTTTATATGTAACATTAAATAAAAAGTTTTATTTTGATACAAATTATGTTAAAATATCGGTTTCGTGTCTCAACCATAATAGCATTGATTCCTCATAGATGCAGTGTTGTAGAAAATTTTTAATAGGGATACTATTCAATGGCAAATACTGCTCAAGCAAGAAAGCGAGCACGTCAGGCAGTTACTAGACGTGATATGAACTTTGCTTTAAGAACAGAATTTAGAACAGCGATTAAAAAAGTTTTAAAAGCTATTAGTTCTGGTGAAAAGTCTGTAGCACAAGCTGAATATATAAATGACCAATCAGTAATTGATAAAATTGCAAGAAAAGGTATTTTTCATCTAAATAAAGCAGCAAGGCATAAAAGCAGATTATCAGCTAAGATAAAGGCTCTTGCATAATTAAAATAGACCCCGATTTATCGGGGTTTGTTTTTATAAAGTAGGTAAATCAAAATGTTAAAAAAACCAGAATTATTACTACCTGCAGGTACTTTAGAACATATGCGTTATGCATATGATTTTGGGGCAGATGCTATATATGCAGGGCAGCCACGTTATAGTTTACGAGCACGCAATAATGAATTTCATCTCGAACAATTACAAACTGGAATTAATGAAGCAAAAGTGAGGGGCAAAAAATTTTATGTAGCTAGTAACATTTTACCACATAATGGTAAAGTCAAAACTTACTTACGAGATATGGAACCGGTAATTAAATTTAAACCCGATGCTTTAATTATGGCAGATCCTGGTTTAATAATGATGGTTAGAGAAAAATGGCCGGAAATTGATGTTCATTTATCTGTTCAAGCAAATACAGTTAATTATGCTGCTGTAAAATTTTGGAAAAAATTAGGATTAACAAGAATAATATTATCTCGAGAATTATCATTAGATGAAATAGAGGAAATTCGCCACGAGTGTCCTGATATGGAGTTAGAAGTTTTTGTTCATGGGGCTTTATGTATTGCTTATTCAGGCAGATGTTTATTATCAGGGTATTTTAATCATCGTGATCCTAATCAAGGAACTTGTACAAATGCATGCCGTTGGGAGTATAAAGTTCATGACACTAAGTTCACAGATAGTGGTGATGTAAAACCACTAGAAGGATTTAATTTTAATCAAGAATTGGAAAAAGCCAATAATCTTTTTGCAGCATGTGGTGAAGTAAAAAGGCACCCATTAGCTGATAAAACATATCTTATTGAGGACACAAGTCGGCCTTCTGAATTCATGCCTATTATTGAAGATGAACACGGAACTTATATTATGAATTCGAAAGATTTACGGGCAATTGAACATGTTGAACGTTTAGCTAAAATCGGAATTGATTCACTTAAAATTGAGGGGCGAACTAAGTCAATATATTATGTTGCAAGAGTTGCTCAATCATATCGTAAAGCAATTGATGATGCTATGGAAGGAAAGAGCTTTGATTCAACCCTTTTAGCTCATTTAAATGGTTTAGCTAATCGTGGCTATACTGATGGATTTTATCAAAGGCATCATTCACACGAATATCAGAACTATTTGGACAGCCATTCAAAATCAAGAGCTAGCATGTATGTTGGTGATATTGCCGAGGTTGATGATAATGGGTGGGCAACTATTTTAGTAAAAAATAAATTTAGTTTAGGTGATGAAATTGATATTATTCATGCTAATGGAAATAAAACAATTGTAGTTACTCAAATGACAAATCTTAAAGATGAACATGTTGAAGTAGCTCAAGGAAGTGGAGTTATTATAAAAATGCCTAATATGCAAGGTTTTAATAAAGGTTTATTAGCACGAATTATTCCTAATAATTATTAATTAGAAAATATCTATTTTAATCTAGAGAACATTTTTTATTTGGATTTTATAAATTATGGATTTACTGTCACCTCTACAAAAGATAGACCAAATTTTTAGAAGTGCTTTTAATTCAAGCAACTTGTCAATAGACACCCCACTCTTATTAGCTGAGGCTTCTCGGGCTGAATTTGGTGATTATCAAGTAAATGGAGTTATGGCAATAGCTAAACAGCTTCGGGTTAATCCTAGAGAATTAGCTTCAACAATAATTAATAATATAAATAAAATAAAAGGTGTAAATGAGGTAATTGAAAGAGTTGATATTGCTGGACCTGGTTTTATAAATATTAAATTAAATCCTTATTACTTATTTGACTATCTTGAAAAAACTACTATAAAAAATCATTTTAATGCCAAAATATTGACAACTGATAAAATTATAATTGATTATTCTAGCCCTAATTTAGCTAAAGAAATGCATGTTGGTCACCATTATAGGTGATGCACTAGCTAGAATTTTTGAATATGCAGGAAATAAAGTAATTCGCCAAAATCATGTAGGGGATTGGGGTACACAGTTTGGAATGTTGGTTGCATATTTATTAGAAATATCAAATAATAATTTAGAGATAAATAAGCAATTAGATTTTGAAGATAAATTAAGTGATTTAGAAAGTTATTATCGCCAAGCTAAAAAAAAGTTTGATACTGATTTAGAGTTTGCTAATAAAGCTCGTGATGTTCTTGTAGTATTACAAAGTAGTAAATTATTAAAAAATGAATATAATAAAACTTTACCTTTTGATTTAGTAAAAAAATATTGGACAGAATTTACTAAAATATCATTTAAGCATTGTAATGAAATATATAAAAAATTAGGAGTTAAACTTACTGATGCAGATGTCAGGGGTGAAAGTTTTTATGGAGATAAATTAGAATCTATTGTAGATAGATTGCAAAAGCTTGGGTTAATAGTTATAAGCGATGGAGCTAAATGTATTTTTTTTAAAAATTATGAATTAGCAGGAGGAGAAGAAACCCCTTTAATTATAGAAAAAAAAGATGGTGGCTATTTATATGCTACTACAGATTTAGCGGCAATAGATTATAGAGTACATGAATTAGGTGCGAATAGATTAATATACGTTGTAGATGCCCGGCAAAAACTTCATTTTGAGCAATTATTTATTATTGCAAAGAAAGCAAAATTTGCTAATAATGATACTAAATTAGAGCATATTACTTTTGGTACGATGATGAATGAAAATGGGCGGCCATTTAAGACTCGTGATGGTGAAACAATTAAATTAGCTGAGTTAATTAATGAAGCATTTTTTCGGGCCAAAGCATTAGTTAAAGAATACCACCCTGATTGGGACAAAGATGAGCAAGAAAAGTTAGCAGAAAAGTTAGCGATAGCTTCTATTAAGTATGCAGATTTATCTAAAAATAGAAATAGCGATTATATTTTTAGTTTAGATAAAATGTTAGCATTTGAAGGCAATACTGCCCCTTATTTATTATATGCTTATACTAGAATTCAAAGTATACTAAAGAAGGCTAAGGAAAATAATTTAAAAATCCATGAAACATTAGATAAAAAAAATGATATAGAGATTGTAGAGTATAAATTATTACTCCATTTAACTAAATTCTCAGAAGTTATTAGATTAATTATTTGTGAGTGTTATCCACACTATTTATGTCAATATTTATATAATTTATCCGGTATTTTTATGCAATTCTATGAATCATGTTCTATTTTAAAAGCCGAAAATAAAAAGCTGCAGCAAAGACGTTTATGGTTATCTAGTAAAACTGCTGAAATTTTAAAAATTGGTTTAGATTTGTTGGGTATAGAAGTTGTCGAACAAATGTAATACAATAGGAGTTTCTTATTAAATGATGTCTTTTGTTAATTTATTCCATGATAATTTATTTTTAATGCGTGCATTAATTGCTTGTATAGGTATTTCATTTATTTGCCCTATTTTGGGTATATTTTTATTACTACGTAGAATGAGCTTAATGGGTGATGCTATATCTCATGCCATTTTACCGGGGATAGCTATAGGGTTTATGTTTGGGGGAATGTCGGTTATATTTATGGCATTAGGGGGATTATTAGCAGGGTTAATTGTTACAATATTAGCAGGAATAGTTAGTTGGCATACTGAAATTAAAGAAGATGCCTCATTTGCTAGTTTCTATTTAATTGCTTTGGCATTAGGTGTAATAATAATATCAAAAAGTGGAACTAATATTGATTTAATTCATATCTTATTTGGTTCAATTCTAGCTGTAGATAAAGAGAGTTTAATAATATTATCAAGTATTGTTACTTTTAGTTTAATATTATTGATGATTATATTAAGACCATTAGTTATTGATATTTTTGATAAACATTTATTAAAAATATATGGAGTTAATGCTGTTATTTATCATTTATTATTTTTATTTCTAGTAGTTATTAATTTGGTAATAGATTTTCAGATTTTAGGAACCATTTTAGTAGTTGGTTTAATGATGTTACCTGCAAGTATTAGTAAATTATTAGCAAGCTCATTAAATAATATGATTATTATTGCAATTTTATCAAGTATATTTTCTAGTATAGCTGGGATATTAATTTCTTATTATTATGATTTAGCTACTGGGCCATCAATTATTCTTATAAACGGATTTTTATATATTTTGGCAATTATATTTGTAAATATTAAAAAAGTAATTTCTAAACCACATTTTGAAGCCTAAAATAATGAAAAAAATAATATTTTTGAGTTTACTATTAGTAATTAATCTATCTTATGCCGAGAAACTAAAAGTAGTTGCTAGTTTTTCCATTTTAGGTGATATTGTAAAAAATATTGGTAAAGATAAGATAGATGTTATAACAATAGTAGGTAATAATCAAGATGTTCACAGTTATGAAATTAAGCCTAGCGATTTACAAAAATTTAACGCTAGTAAAATATTATTTATAAATGGTTTAGGTTTAGAGGCTGGGTGGATAAATAAAATTATAAAATCATATAAGGGTGGTGTAGTTACAGCTTCAGATGGGATTAAACCATTATATGGTAAAAATCAAAAATACAAAATTGATTCTCATGCATGGAATGATCCAGTTTTAGTTGAAACAGTTTATATACAAAATATATTAAATGGTTTGATAAAAATTGATCCTAGCAATAAAGAATATTACATAAAGAATGCAGCAAATTATTCTACTCAAATTAATAAATTAAACAAATGGGCAGATAATCAATTTAAACAAATTTTAGAAAAAGATAGATACGCAGTTACTACACATGATGCTTTTAATTATTTTGCTAAAAGATATAAAATAAGTTTTATTACAGCTCAAGGAGTATCAACAGATAGTGATGCTTCAGCTAAAGATATTGTAGACCTTGAAACTATGATTCGTAAAAACTCTATAAAAGTTGTATTTTTAGAAAATATGACTAACAATAACTTAATTAAACAGATAGCTAAAGATACTTCAGCAACTATTGGCGGTAAATTGTATTCAGATGCATTATCTGAAGTTAATGAACCAGCTAACAATTATTTAAATATGATTAAGTATAATATAAACACTATTATTTCAACATATTTAAAGAAAACTTATTTGCAAAAATAAATACATTATGCTATAATAAAACTATTAAGTTGCGAGTTTTATCCTTATGGGAGTGACATGGCTTCGACGGGGGTAACAAAGCAATATAGTGCATACCGTGATTTCAGTTGCACGTGAAACGCTGAGAAAAAGTAAACGCAAACGATGACGTTATGGTAAGGACTCAAGCAGCTTAATCTGTTTGTTTCTGAACCTTCCTAGCTACTAATTCTAGCTAGCGCTGCCTTAATCGGTCTATAGGTTAAGTTCCAGTGTCAAGTCAATAGACTTAGATATAATTTGACCACTTGGTTATATTAAAATTAAATAGTGGCTAGCTAAAATTAAGCCTGTTAGATCGGCGTAATTAAGGCAAACTTAAAAGATCTAACTAA
>CALMTA010000112.1 GCA_937872505.1 uncultured Neisseriaceae bacterium
CATTAAAAGCACAATTAGCAGTTGCTAGTAAGAACTATATATTAGCAGAAAAATTGTATAAAGAAGCGTTAATTAATTTTCCTGAATATAAAACTTTATGGTTGGGTGAAATTGATTTATATTTTGCTTCAAGGCAATTAACTAAAGTAAGCCAAAAATTACAGGAATTGAGCGAACTTTATCCTAATGATGTTGATATTTGGGGGAGGGAAGAATTACTATATTCTGATGCATATTTAGATAATGAGAAAAAATATCATTATGCTTTAGGCAATCAATTATATCTTATAGGAAACTATAAAATGGCATTAGAGCAATACATTATTGCATTAAATGGCAGTTTAGATAATTTTAGTAAAACACAAAATAAAAAATCCGATTACATACTGAACGATATAATCAGTTCAAAAATTTTAGATACGAAAGAAAAAATTAATTTTCAAGAAAAATATGGTTCAAAGGATTAAGAATTACATTATAAATATAATACCAAAATGTTTTTGGTATTATATTTAATGATTTAATAAATAAATAATAATTAATACTACAGCGGGTACGCCTAATAACCATGCAATAAAATATTTCCCCATAATATTCTCCTAATAAATTAAAAATGTAATATAAGCTATTAGTATAACATAAATTGAAATAGTTTAAAATTCATTTTAAAAAATTCATTGATATGTTAAAATTTATTTTGGAATTTTATAGTAATTTCCAAGGAGTAATAATATGCCCTATAAATCCAATACAGATTTACCTGATAAAGTAAAAGAACATTTACCTGCTCATGCACAAGATATTTATCGCGAAGCTTTTAATCATGCATTAAAAGAATATAAAAATCCAGATAACCGAAAATCTAAATCCGATTCAGCTGAAGAAGTCGCACATAAAGTAGCGTGGGCAGCAGTAAAATTAAAATTCAAAAAAGATGAAAAAAGTGGTAATTGGAAACTAAAATAAATATTTTTGCAATCATAATTATAGTTTAAACTCATTATGGAGTTAAAAATTATGAAACTTAATTTAAATAGTAAGAAGCAGTTTTTTTCCCGTTTACTTAATTCTATTGCAAATTTTATAATATCTTTAAAGCCGCAACATGGTTTTATTAGTGAAATAATTCACCCTATACCTATAGAAATTCAAGAGAAAATGAAGCAGTATACTTGGAAATCAAATTGTCCAGTACCATTAGAGGATTTATCTTATTTAAAGTTAACATATTGGGGATTTGATAATAAAACGCATACTAATGGAGAATTGATAATACATAAAGATAAAGCATTAGAAGTAATCGCCATTTTTAAAGATCTTTATGAAATGGAATATCCCATAGATAGAATGGAGTTAATAGAAAAATATCAAGGAGATGATGAATCTTCAATGATGATGAATAATACTTCTTCTTTTAACTGCCGGCTTGTTACAGGAAGTAAAGATAAATGGTCTTATCATAGTTATGGTACAGCTATTGATATTAACCCTTTATTAAATCCTTATGTTAAAGATAATGTTATATTACCTAAAAATGCTGTGCCTTTTGTAGATAGAACAAAATTTTATCCAGGAAAAATAACTAAAGGAGATTCAGTATATAAACTTTTTATTAAACATGGCTGGATATGGGGCGGGGATTGGAAAGATAGAAAAGATTATCAGCATTTTGCTACTATGGAATAAATACACATAAAAATTTAGTAAATATCAGATCTGCTATTAACATATATATCATGAATTAGAGCCTTTAAAAAATTCTAAAATCACAGTTTTATCATTCTTATATATATCAAATATATTTATATATTTATTTGCTAAATAATTCTGAAATTATTAATAAGGTGTTAAAATGAAACAAAAATATAAAAATAACTCGATATTTTTAAGGCAGCTTATAAAGCAATGGAGTGGCTTTATAAAGAAAATAATATTTCTATGGTTACAATTAAAAATTTTGATAAATTATGTTTAATGGAGGTTCATGATTTATCACCAGAGGATATAAAGAATATTCGAAAAAATAATATGTAAGTCAATATGTATTTGTTGCATACTTAAATACCAGTATTTCAACAGTTCAAAAATGGGAAATTGGTGGAATTCACCCATAGTGGGATTGCTTTAAAATTATAAATATAATATAGAAAAAAGTTATTAATATTTGTTTCATAAGGTGCCATATTTATGATTAGATTTAATACTATTTATAAGAAAGGTTTAATTAAAACGTATTTACCAAAAGAAATTTTATCTGATAGAGTGATATTAAGAACTATAGAGGAAAAATATGCACAGAAAATAAATGATGCAATTAGAGAATCTAATCTTGAATTAAAAAAATGGGTCTTTTGGGCTGATCCTGTTCCATCTATTGAAGAAACAAGTTATTTTTGTAAGCAGTCTTATGCTAAATTTGAATCAAAGACAGATTTATCAATGATTATTGAGCTAAAAGGAAGTAAGTATTTTGTTGGATGTGTTGGATTACATAATTTTGATATTAAAGGTAAAAATACTTATGAAGTGGGGTATTGGGGAAATTTAAAATATAGTGGAAATGGTTATATGTCAGAAGCTGTAAACGCCCTTAAAGAATATGCCTTTAAAAATTTAGGTGCAAAAAAGCTATATTTAACTACTGATAATAAAAATATTAAGAGCTGGCGGTTAGCAGAACGATGCGGATTTAAATTGGAAAGTATTGAAAAAAATGAGCGAATAAATTCTTTAGGTTTTAATAGAGATACTAGGTTATATTCAATTAGTAAAACATTATAAAGAAGAGCTTTTGAAAATGAAAAAGAAATATATTTTTGTGTAGATCAAAAATATTAGGTTTTTTCAATAAAATGTAGTTTTATAATTAAAGATAAAAATATTAATAGGTATGGAGGCATTCAGGAAATATTGAAAGATAAATTAGATAAAAAGGTATTAAAAATATTTGAAGTACGCATATTAATCAAAAAATAGGCTTTTATAAGGAAAGATTCATAATACAATTATATACTTAAACATTT
>CALMTA010000113.1 GCA_937872505.1 uncultured Neisseriaceae bacterium
GTTGCAGGAGTTCTATCACCAAACAACAAACAAATTACTTTACCACAATCCAAAATATTAAATGCTTTGACAGGACAAGTATTATCACATGAACAATTTAAATTAATTATTACGAGTCATGAAGATGCATTTTGTGCTATATATTTACCAGAAACAAATAAGGTCTACATTTGGCCGCATTTAAAGGCAGAGGGTAGAGAGAGTCATACAGGATATATAGTTACTGATAAAAATAATCCATTTGCTGGTAAAAGTTTTGAGCAAATACAAAATAATTTATCCAGAGGCACTTTTAGAGAACCTTGTACCGGGCAAACTTTAGATACAACCCCTAAAATTCATCCCAGTGATAAAAGTACGACTTATAGTTATAAAGATAAGAAAATTGATGTTGTATTTGTTAAAGAGGCCCCATATCGAGATGGAAAAAGAGTTGAACCGGTAATATTATAAAAAATTAATTATTTAAAGAATATGTAGGTATTTAAATATGCAATTGTCTACTTTAAATTTAGCACAAGTATTAAAATCAATGATTTTAGCATATATGCAGGATTTTAATAATAACTGTTTACGTTCTAAAGAGTTTGATGATGTTGCATTAGATAAATTTATTAATTATATAATTTATGAAGGAGAAAAAAGTGCACTAATAAGATCTTTAAAAAAATTAACTCAAGTAATTGATATTGGTTTTTTAAATAATTCAGAAATAAAAGTTGATTTTATAGGGGAAGAATTAGAAGATCAAATCCCAATTTTTATTAGAAATTCTTACAATTTTATTACTTTAGAGGGAAAGCAATTATGGGGTATAAGTATTTATTATTTAGATACTATAATACTTAAACATGTACCACGAGGGTTGTATAAATATTCTAATTTTTTTAAAAATGTTTTAGTAAATAAAGTTTATTCTTCTAATGTTGAAATATCAATATTAGATATTGATATTTCATATGAAACTTATCCACCTGAAATACTCACTTCTATTGATTATAGAAATGAGCTTTTTGGAGAAGTTGGAATTGGTTTTTATTTAGGAAAGATTGAAGAAGTATTTAGAGATCAACTTTTAGATTTTATAAATAACTCTAAGAAGTCAATTTTAATAATAGAAGATAAAAATTACAAATTTCAAAACTCTTCAAATAGCGATTGGAAAATATGTAGAGGGATAAGACTTTATAAATTACCAGACATATCCTATAATAAGGAATTACTTGCAATTAATAGAAAAATATCTAAATGGGGAGATATGCTTTATTGTCAAAACGAATATGAGAATTGGACAAATTATTTATTTGGGAGCCTTGCTTTTGAATTTGCTCCTGAGGATGAATATTTGGAAATTTATGCCACTTCGTATGGTTTTAAGTTACTATTTATAGATTTGATATTTGATAAACCATTTCATTCTATAAAATTAGATATATCATGTCCGCCATGCCGTAAAAATGATTTAATTCTTCCTATCAAGATAGGTGCAAGTAATAATAAATTATTTCGTGATGTATATATAGAAATTTATGAAAATGAAAGAATTTATAAATGAATTAGAAAATCAATTTTAGGAATTAGATATCTTTGTAAATACGATAGTGAAAGATTTTATTTTATATAATTTTAAATATGGAAAAAAACATGAATCAAAATATTAAGCCGCATATTATTTTTAATAATAACCTTAATTATTCTGTAAAGAATAGTAATTTAAAAAATGTAGATTTTAATGAATTAATACCAATTGTGGCTAAACAGTTAGGAAGCAATGGTTATATGGTTGGTGTAAGTTTTTCTAAATCATTTCATACAATTATTGCAGAAGTTTTTACTCCAAATAATAAAAAAATTATCTTGCATCAATCAAGAATAGTAAACGGCTTGACAGGGCAATCTATTTCTCAAGAACAGTTTGTTTCAATTGCAATGAGTGATTACAATGCATTTGTTGCAATATATTTACCAAAAACAGGCAATGTATATATTTGGCCACATATGAAAGCTGCAGGTAAAAACGATTATTTGGTGACAAATAATAATAATAACCCTTTCATTGGTAAAAGCAGAGAAGAAGTAATAAAAATGTTTACTAGTTCTGATTTTAAAGTTCCTGGAACTAATAAAACAACTCAAGAGTTGGGAGGGTTCTCACATCCTAGCCGTGGGCATGGTAATTTATCTGAGAAATTAATGAATCAAGGATCATCAGTAGTTACACATTATGATACTGGAAAAAGTACAGGGGAACCACCTCATGTTGCAATATATTATAGGGTTGATCATCCAACTCAAGAAGGAAAATTAAAACAATATACTTATGAATTTCCAATTAATCCTAATGATAAGCGTTGGGAAAATGCAGAGCGAAAACGGGTAGATAATGTTCCTACATATGATGTGAAATCAAAACCTCCTGGTCCAGGCGGAGGCGGTGGTGGAAATTCTGGTCCTGGTGGAGGTTCAACAGGAGGTTTTCAGAATAACGTTAATCAAAATGGATTGACGGATTCTTACAATTCAGCTAATCCGAATAACCAATTGGCAAATGCAAATGCTCATGGAGAAATTGGAGGGGTAGCAATTCAGGATCCATCTGCGATCATGCTTAATTTCAATAATAGTTTATATGATTTATCAGCTAAAGGGTATTGGTTAAGTTTTCCTTTTAATACAAGTGATATACCATTTAATAATAAAGAGTTACGACAAATAATTAGAGAGCTGGCACAAACAATATATATACACAATACGTTCCCATTTTATAGTTTACATTTTACCAAAGAAGGGACTCTTTACTCTGTAATTCATCCTGCATATCAAAATACATTAGTGGGTAAGGTGATTGGTATGTTAGATTATTTTATGAAGGGATATTTAAATGGTGGATATTTTGATGAGTCAAGTTTAGAAAATTTAGTTAAAAATAAAGCACAATGGATTAATAAACATGACAATTTAAAACCACATATTAGATCTATGGATAGCTTATATAAAACTACTTTTGCTAGTGATAAATATTCTTCACTTTCAGAGCTAATTGAAAACTTTCAAATAAAACAATATAATATATTAGGTAAGTTGTTTAGTGAAGAAGCTCTCAATGAGTTGCAACAACGTTTTCAAATATCTTTTAGAATTATAGCGAAAGAGGATAGTATTGAAAAATCTGGTAGTACATTATTATTTAATAGTAATTTTGATGTATTTTATACTATTGAATTGCATAAGGTTGCAATAGGGGAATTGGATAAATATAAAGAATCTGATGAATATCAAATGCTTGATAATTTTTGTCAGCACGTTGCTATGGATATCAAAGAAAAATTACCTGAATTACCAATTTGTAAAAATTACTTTAAAATGTTAGATGTGATTTGTGGTTTATCTTATTATTTTAGTAGTCTCAAAAAAAATGAGATGATGCCACATTTATCAGTGTTAGAAGTTGATAAAGATGATAAATGTTTAGGAATGTTTCCTCCTTATCCTACTACTAAATTAGATGCTGAAATCAAAAAAAATACATTATGGGATTTTATTCAAGAATTGAATAATGAAACTAAAAATGAATTTAGAAATTACTTAAATGGGTATACTCCAAATGTATCACCTCAATTACAAACAAATATTGCAAATTCTATAAAGAAAAGGATACCTAGTAATGCAGTTAACTTTTCTCCCGATGAAATTAATGAATTAGTTATAATTTTTACAAATAATGCTTTAAAATACGTTAATCAATTCAGAGAAGAAGTTAATTCTGAGGAGTTTAAAGAAAAATATAGTGAATTATCAAATATATTGCAAAATATTTCTAGGCAAGAACAAGAAAATATTAATGAGCAATTACAAATATTGAGCCCTCAACTAGAACAACAAAAAAATGAAGCTATAAATGAAATAGAGAAATCTTTTGCAAGACAGTCTATAGAAATTGAAAATCTAAGCATTGGATTTAATCAGGAAATAAAATACAAATATTCAACATATAAGTCATATGAGATAGGTTCTTTAAAAAATACAATGAGAAGAGATTTGCAAGTGGAAAAAGAAAGAAATAAGGAAAAATTATATCAAAAAATAGAAGAGATTAAGTCGGATACTATTGAGCAGATTAGAGCACATTGGAGAAATTTACGCAGTAAGGTACAACAAGATATTAATAAACTAAATACTCTAAAAAATAGTTCAAATCAGGATCCTATTCAAAAAGAAATAGCTGAAAAAATAGAATTAAATTTACCCTTAGTGCTTAAAAATCTGTCAACCTTAGCTTTTGTTAATGAAAATCAATTGGTAAAAATTAATGGTGGAACAGGGTTTAACTTTAAAAATAAAGAGGTGGTACAAAATACAGCAATAACTGTAAATTTACATGATCAGCTATTTTCAAAAATAATTAAAGAAGAATCTTGGGAACCTATAAACATTAATGGTAAAAATTATCAGGCTTTTTATGTAAAACATATTAAATTAAACAAATATTATAAAAAAGAATTGGAAAATTCAATACATAAACCTAATATGGCTAAAACGGAAAAAGAAAAAAGGTTAATTTACTTATCATCTCAACAATTTAGTGCCCAACAATTAGAAGAAGTTACTCAATTATTAAAATCTATACCTCAAGCTAATATAAATAAAACTGATGCATATGGCAATAATGCTTTGCATCTTGCAGCAATGAATAATAATCTTGATTTGTTAAAAATACTTTTAAAAAAGAGGGTAAGTTCTAAGTTACTTAATCAATTTGGAAATTCAGCGCTGCATGTAGCAGCAATGTATGGCTATGAAGAGGCGCTTAAAGAAATATATAATCATGATAATACTAGTATTAAAGTATTAACAATGAATGATGAAAGTGTTTTATATCTTGCGGTATTACATCATAATCTTCATATTGTAAAATATTTACATGAATGTTGTGGTTTAGATATTAATGAAGTAGGAGTTAATGGATTTCCATTAATTTATACTGCTCTTTATAATCATTCATTAGAGATTGTAAATTATCTACTTAATTCAAATAAAATTTCTATAAATTTTCAGTTAGAAAATGGCAATACATTGCTTCATCTAGCGGCAGAGCTAGATACAAGAGATATTATAAAAAAATTAATTGATAAAAGAATAGATACCTCGTTATATAATCGTAATGGTAAAACATCAGCGCATATATTAGCAGAAAAAGGCTATTTAATTAGTTTGAAGGTATTAATACCTTCAGCTAATAATTTATTAGAACAACAAAACTCTTCAAACCTAACCCCACTTTATTTAGCAATTCAAAATGGGCATGAAGAAGTATGTGAATATCTAATTTCGATAGGGGCCAATATACATTTATTAGTAGATAATAAAAATGCTTTAGCTTACGCATTAAAGAATAAACAGCTAAAGTGTATCGAACTTACTCTAGAACGAACTAATTTTATTTTCAATAATCAATATGATATGGGTAATTTCTTACTTATGTGTAAATTAGGATTGTGGGAATTTTGTGAAAAAATTATTGCCAAATTTCCTCAGCTTGCAATAACACCGTTAGAAGATCGTCATAAATCTTTTGATGAAGTTGTTTGTTATTTAGATTATATTTGTAAAAATAATGAATATTTAATTTTTGCAGATTTATTAAAAAGAAAAGAAGTTAATTCTATTGGCTATTTATGGGATAACATACAATCAATATATCGTATAGCAATTCGATATGGTAGTAAAGAAATTTTAGCAAAATTAAATACCTTAGGTATTGTTAATCCATTTAACTATAATTCACAAATATTTATTAATCAAGGTTCTCAATTTATGCCGTTTAAAAGCTATGATTTAATTCAACTTGCTGTTAAACAAAATATACCTTTAATCTACAATAAATATTTGGAAATTGATAATATAGATATTGAACATTCAACTATTGATGGTAAAAATTTGATATATTTAGCGGCAGAAAGTGGTAATCAAAAATTAGTTGAGAAACTAATTGAAAAAGGAGCTAAATTAGTAGCCCCAAATGGTAAACATATATTTTATGCATTAACTTTAAATAATCATTGCCATATTATACGTCATTTAGTCTTAAGGTATCAATTTGATATAAATGCTGTTATTGATGAAGAGTATAAACTCAGAACTATTGATTTAGCTTGTAAACAGGGTAATATAGAAACTATAGTTGCACTAATTGGATATGGGGCATCAATTGATGTACCTAATTCAAATAAATACCTACCGGTGTATTATGCAATTGAAAATAAAGCACCGCAGGTTATTAGATTAATTTTTAAATATGAACTTGGTAATTTAGTAGATATTTTAAGTTTTGCTATTAAATCCCATCATAATGAAATTTTAGGTGAAATTTTAAAAAATCGCCCCAATTATAAAGGTGAAATTTTAAAGTTTGGTTTAGAACTCATGCAAGTAGCTATAGAATCTCGTAATTTAAAAGTATTTAAACTATTAGTTGAAATTGGTATTAACCCCAATAATGAGTTTCTGCATTTAGCAATTAGAAAAGGATATCATGAAATCGTATCTTTATTAATCGCAAATGGAGTTGATGTTAATTATCAGGATGAGGAAGGAAATACTGCATTTAATCTAGCTATACAATTAGGTAAAAATCTATGCCTTAATGAATTATTAAAGATTAATAATTTAAATCAAAGTATTAAAAATGAGGGAATAGCTTTAGAGGAGCGTAATTTATGGATTAAACATATAATTTCAAATAATCAATCAGAAAAGATTAATTCAGAACTAATTGCTTCAATTAAAGCAGCTGATATTGATAAATTTACTCAGGTATTAAATAGATATGCAATTCCAGTTAATTGGTCTATTAATTACGAATATAAGGCTGAAAAGATTGTAGGTTCTCTACTGGATGTTGCTATTTTAGAATATCAGCCACCAATAATTGAATATCTCCTTTCACAGAGTGAATTAAATCCATATGAGATAAATTCATTAGGTTTAACCGCTGTTCATTTATTAATGAAAAATGTAGATGCGACTTATACGATTAAACTTATTGAAAATTTTAAATTGGATTTAAATATTATTAATCCAAATAATGGATGCAATTTATTGCATTTTGCAGTATTAACCAAGAACAATGCTATGATTGATTATTTAATTAATAAACAAGTTGATATACATGCAGAAATGAGTGATGGTCAAACAATTATGCATTTAGCCATACAGCAAAAATCATTTGATTTAGTAAAAAAATTAATTGAGCATCATGGATATTCAATTCATCATAAAAATTCACAGCAAGAATCTTGTTTAGCTGTTGCATTAAAAAATGGTAATTTAGTAATTGCTGAATATCTAGTTAATATGGGAGCAAATATTTTTGAAAGAGATGGCTTTAAAGAAAGAACTATGTTGCATTATGCGGTTATGTCTGAAGATATTAATGTGGTATTTTTTGTTTTAACTTGTGGTGTTGATACTCGAACTTGTGATAACATGAAAATGTTACCAATTCATTTAGCTGCAAAACAAGGTAATACTTCAATAATTGAACTATTGAGTGAGCAAGACTCATTGTTGTTAACTCCCACAGATATTCGCAATAGAGATGTTAAAGATTTTGCCTTGATTCATAAAAAAATAGATACAACTACATATTTAACTAAAAAATATGGGGTAGTAAATAAAAAAAGTGTTACTGAAGATAAAGAGATTAATTTTAAAAAATATCGCTTTGGTGATAAAACACAATTAGAATTAGCTATAATAGCTGAAGATCAATTTACTATAGCTAGTTTGATTGATAGTTTGCCAGAAAATGATTTAGAAACTATAAAAAAAGCGATTGCTATTGCTGGAGGATGTGCAAATTTCAATATATTTGTTTATATTCTTAATAGATTATGGGATGGTGAAAATAAGCAAGTGTTACGTAGTTGCATGATGGCAGCTATTGCTAATAATAGAATAGCAAATGTTAGAGAGTTATTAAACCTAATTGGTTCTGAAATTGTTTTTGATGATGGCAATACCCCTTTAAAATTAGCTGCAGAATGTGACTCACTTGAGATATTCAAAGAAGTCTATCAATATAATAAAGATTATTTTGTGCAGATGTCTTCTCAAGAAATATATTCAATTTTACAAAATATAATTAAAAATAATAATTTAACTATGGCAAAAATACTTGGCGAAAATTATAGCGATGATATTATGAACTTTACTGATGCAAATGGAAATACTTTATTGCATCATGCAGTATTGAATAATAAGCCAAATATGTTGGCATATTTTATGATGAATGGTTGGGTTGATAAAAATAATCATGCAAACATGAGTGCCTTAGATATTGCCACAAAAAAGAAATATTCTGAATGTGTGAAGTATTTAAGTGTAGTGAATAACAACTCAGGTGTTATTAAGGAAATAAATAATATGCAAGCTAATTCTTCACCTTTAACTAATGCTTATAAAACTAATAATAGGGAGATTTTTAAATGGTTGTTAGAGCAAGGGTTTAATCCATATCTAGTTTCTTTTAAAAGCAATAATCTAAAAGCAGAAAGCCGAAAGGATATGGCTAAAATTTATAAAGATTGGTATGAAGATCAGATAGATGAAATACTTAAATTATTGAATTATAATTTAGATTTTAAAAATGTTGATACATTTATAAATATGTTTGATTTATTGTTAGTAAAACTTGCTGAGAAATGTAATCTATCAAAAGATATGAATCATAATAGTTGGAATCAGCTTTTTATCTTTATGGAAATAGGGCTAGAAAAGTTAAACTCTATGCCTAAAATGGCTTTAAATTTTCCTAAACAAATGGTTAATAAAATTAAAAATACTTATGCTAATAGAGAATATTTTTCGATAATAGAAAAAATTTTAGATAGTCAATATTTTCTTAGATTAGTAAAAAAATTGACTAAATTAAATCAAAATAAAAATCCAGAACTACCTAATGCACGATGTGGTGGTGGATTAATTTAGATAACATAATAATTCAAGGTTGGTATTAAGGTATAAGTTATACCTTTTAAATGTGAATAGTTTTTTAAAATAGGTTAATAAATATGTTAAGTAGTATAAAGTCAGCATCTCCAAAAATATATGCAAAACAACCTTTTTTGCCTGAGGTTTCATTACAAAAAAATAATGATTTACAAGCATTTTTAGGATGCTTATCCCAGGATGAACAAAAGAAATTGCAAGAAAAATTAACTCTAAGTAAACCGGAGCTATCTAAATTATGGGGAGTTTTTTTAAAAAAAGTAGATTCTAAATTATTGCGGCAATTTTTAGATATTAATAAAAGTTGGCATGGATTATTTAATGAAGTTCAATTAAATAAAATTATACAATTTCTTGCAAATAATAAAATAGTTGCAACCTTATGGTGTAGATTTATTTCTGAGCCTATTAATTGTTCAGAACCTGACTTTATTAATAAAATTAATCAGTTTGATGATTTTATCAATTTAATTATTGCAAATAATATACAGTTTAATGATTTATGTTATTTGCAACAATTAAAAAATTATGAACTTGATGACTTCTTTAAATTATTTAAAAAATCTTCAAATAAATATATGCAAATTAAATTTGCATATCCATTAGCTAAGAATATACCACTTGCTATATACAGTTTGGAAAAAGACTGTAAATTTATTAATAATGATATTATTAATTGTACTAGAAACATTAATAATGGTCAAATAGTGGAAGATGCAAATAATTTTTTAAATTTTATAATTAACAGCACTTCAAATAATATTAATAATATTAAAATATTATGTTTATCATATTTTGCGTTACATACTAATCATTGGGACAAATTTGAACCATGTTTATTATTATTAAATAAAGCATATATTAATAATCAAATTTCTTGCAAAGCTAGTTGTATTATTTTAAAATTTGCATTTTTAGCAAGCAATAAATTATCGCAGGAGCAAACTTTTGCTTTTACGAATAATTCAATGAAAGCATATAGATTAATTGAGGATAGGTTGTTTAATTTAATTAATGTGGCAGAAATAAGTATAAAAAATTTAACAATTTTGGAAGAAATTTATAAAGCAGTAAATTATTTGGTAAAAATGCAAGTAGATATTGACTGGTATTCTTATAATTCATTGCCTGAAGCTTTTGAAAGTATAGAGACCATTCGTCTTAAATACATAAAATCTACTACCCAAGAGCGTTTATTAGAGGAAGTATTAGCTGAATTTCGGAATAAAAATACAAATGTAGCATTTCCACTAGATAATATTGAAATTAACATAATTGCTAATCAGTTTTTACAAATTAAAAAATTTGAAGAAGAGTTTTTTAAGTTGAGCCAATCTGAATTAGTTGATTTAATTAAAAATATTAAGGATAAACTTAATTTTGCTAATACTCAGGTTTCTTCTCAAATAAAAGAAGAAAACATGTGTAAGCTAATTGCAATAGCTAATCGTGCATTTGTCCAATATTTTAATATCTATCCATATAATGTACAGATATTAACAGTTTTAGGTATTTTATTACCTAAAGGCGACTTTAAAGGTAGATTAGCTCAAGTGAAAACAGGAGAAGGAAAATCCACTATATTGGCTTTATTAATGTTAGTTCTAGCTTCTGAGGGAAAATGTGTTGATATAATTACTTCAACTGAGTATTTAGCTAAAAGAGATGAAATAAAATATAAACAATTTTTTAGCTTTTTTGAAATACCTACCTCAAATGTTTGTGATGCAGATATTAAGTCAACAAATTTTTCAGGGCAAATTGTTTATGGCACAAATTATAATTTTGAATTTTCTATATTATTTGATAAATTATATTTAACTGGTAGCAGAGTTTTATATAATAATCAATACACTACACGTCCATTTCAAGAAATTATAGTAGATGAAGTTGATAATATGTTAGTTGATAAAGCATTACATTCAGCTCGTATTGCTTATCAAGGCGATCAAGGTTTAGCTACTATATATCCCGTAATTTATGATTATATCGAAAAATCTTGTAAATTTAATAAACCAAATTTGGAAATAATAGAACAGTGTAAAAATTTAGTAAAGAATTATTTGCTTTCAGAAATTACACTTAATCAGCTAATTGAAAGTGCTTATAAGGCTTGTTTTGAACATCATTTAAATGTACATTACTGTATAAAAAAAATAGAAAATCATAATAACTCTTCAGAAGATTCATTGGGTATTGTTATAATTGATCAAGATACTGGTCGATTAAATGATGGTAGTCGTTGGCAACATGGATTACATCAGTTTTTAGAATATAAGCACAACCTACCTATTAAAGAGGAGACTCTAACATTAGGAGCATTATCACATCCGGCCTTCTTTAGTTATTATGAAGAAATTTACGGAGTTACAGGCACTATAGGAACTGATATTGAGCGAAATGAAATTGCTGAGATTTATAATTTAACCACTTTTGATGTACCTACCTATAAACCAACATTACGTAAACAGTTAAAGACTATGCTTTATGTGGAGGAAAAGGCATTTAAAGATTTTTTATTAGATGAAGTAAAATCTATGATAGATATTGGAAGGCCATGTTTAATCTTATGTGCTTCTGTAGTTACAAGCGATTTAATTTATAAATTAATTAAAAATAATATAAATAAATCGGCTATCCAGTTGTTGAATGATATGCAACATGAAGAAGAAGAGTTTATTGTAGAAAAAGCAGGAAATAAATCAATTATTACAATTGCTACTAATGCAGCTGGCCGTGGGACTGATATATCATTATCGCAAGATGTTATTAATAAAGAAGGTCTTCATGTAATTTTTACATTTTTCCCTAGTAACGAACGTATAGAAGCTCAGGGAGCAGGTCGAGCTGGAAGGCAAGGTAATCCAGGTAGCTATAGAATTCTAATCCCCCATGATGATGATTTGATGAAACTAGCAAATAGCAATAAGAAACCGATAGAATTAGAGCAATTAATTAATTTTAGAAACAAATCTATTCAAGAATCGTCATTAGTAAGGCGTAATTCATCTTCACTAAGTTTAATTAAACATACAATTTTTGAAAAATTCTGCAATTGGTATAAAGAATATTCTTTATCTCCTAATTTTAATAAGCATATTGTTTTAAGTAAATGGGCAGATTTTTATACCAACCTTGAAAATAACGATCCTATAATTAAAATCTTAGAAAATAGTAGTAGTAATTTATCAAAAATATCATTAATTAAATATGAAGAACATATTAATGAATCATTTGCTAATTTTATGGCAAATGTTTCATAGTGTTTTAAAAATCATTTTTATTAATAATATAACTTTTAAATATGATTGATTTAATGTAATTTTTCTATTACTGGTGATGTCTTGTTTGTTTTGTGCTTATTAATTTTTTGAAAAGGTAATTTCAGCTAAACCACTTTGGTCAAATACATCATAAAACCATAACTTTAGTTTTGAATAAATTGAAACATTTAATTTGCTTTTAAAATTTTTAAAATAAGCTTTTTTATTTGCTTTAACTCCGGTAGGGAGAATATTTAAAATTTCTTTTATATTATCTACATCCCAAGCTATTTTTGCGTCTAAGATTTTTGCAGTTTCCATTTGTTGATTAGCGTACTTTAATCCTTTTTTAGAGATAAAATCAAAGACTATTTTTCCATCAGGAAAATTTTCATTTAGTTTATTTAGTATTTCTTTTACCTCATTTTCTTTAAAATACATAAAAACTCCGTTGGAAATAAATAAAAAATGTTTTCCTAATTTTTTAACATCTTCTATCCAAGAATCATCTAGTATAGATTTCCCGTAACTATGAACCCTATTTGAAATAGGTAGTAGTTTATTCCTTAAATCTATAACTTCTGGAAAATCAATATCTACCCATGTTAGTTTACCATTATCGTTTCTGTAAAAAGCAGTTTCTAAACCTGCTCCTAAATCTATAATTACTGCTTCAGGATATTTAGTTAAATAATCTTTAATTAATTGATCAGTTTGATAAGCTCTTGCTATCCACCATAAATTTGTAGAGCCGTAAGCTTGTATTACATTTTTAAAGTCATATTCTAATTTTTCTACTAATTCAATAGCTTTTTTATCATAAAATACTGTTTGAGACTCTTTACTAAAAGTAGCTCTTGTTTTTAAAGGCAATAATAAAGTTTGGGGTAGACTATTTAAACTAACTTTTACCATGTTTATATCCTTATTTTTTGTTTTTTCAATTTTTTTATTAAAAAATTCTACTTTATTTATTTAAATTTAGTCAAGTAATTTTTATAAGTTTAGAGTAAGTTTATCTATAATTGATTTTTAATAACAATATTTTTGCTAATCAAGTGGGGGTGGTTATTTGGTATAATATAGTGTTTAATAGATTTATACTTTGGTGTTGGGAATTTTTATAATATGTGTATATTAAAGAAGTTTTGGGTAGGTGTTTTTATTATATTTAGTAATGGGCTACTAAGTATGGTATATGCATTTGATTTGGTAGAAGCGTATAGAAATGCATTAGTTTATAATGCTGATTATTTAAGGTCAATTGCAGAAAATACAGCGGGGCAGGAGAAACAGGTTCAAGGATTATCAGCTCTCTTGCCACAAATTAGTGTGAATGGGGCATATAATGAAAATTATGTTAATTTACCGGCTACCGCTAATGGAGGCGTTGCCGGATTTTTTCATCAGCCTGTATTAGGTGCTACATTAAACCAGGTAATATTCGATTTTAGCAAATTTTCAACATATACTAAAGCTAAATATGAAACGCAGATAGCAGATTTAAAACTGCAAGATGCTAAACAAAAATTAATTGGTACAGTGGTGAGTGCATATTTTGATATTTTATATGCAAGTGATAATTTAGAAGCAATCCGTATGCAGAAAAATGCTTTTGAAAAGCAAATGAATAATGCAAAAAAAGCCTTTGAAGTGGGAACTGTATCAATAGCTGATGTTAATGATGCACAAGCAAATTATGACGCACAAAATGCAAAAGAAATTCAAGCAGGCAATGATTTATTAAATAGAAAAACCATTTTTCGTAATTTAACAGGACTTAATCCTGATTTAATTCAACCATTGGTGGATAATATTGATTTAATAAATCCAGTTCCTAATACAGCGGAGGCGTGGTCTAATGTTGCTCAAGAAAATAACATAACCATTAAGGTTTTAGGTAAAAAACTTGAGATGGCAAAAGAAGATATAAATATAGCTAAATCTGGGCATATGCCTACTTTAAATGCAGTAGCAAATGTTAATTATCAAGGTCTTGGGGTTGGTGACTATGGAAATGGTGCATTTTACCAAGCAATTAATAGTGTATCTAATCAATATGCAGAACAAACTACGGGTGCTGTTGGGTTGTCTTTAAATATTCCGATATATTCTGGTGGATTAATTAATTCACAGGTTAGAGAAGCAATCGCTAATTTTGAAGTTGCAGAGCAAGATTTAACTGCTAATAAAAGACAAGTTGATCAAAGTATTAGAAATGCTTTTTGGCAGGTAGAAAATGGAGTTAATTTTGTTAAAGCACAAAACCAAGCTTTAAAATCCTCGCAGCTACAATTAAAATCAGTAAGACTTGGTTATCAGGTTGGAGTTAGAAATAGTATTGATTTAGTTATATCAGAAAAAGCCTATGCTGCAATTTTATTAGATTATAATAAAGCAAGATATGATTATTTAAATTATAGGCTACAATTAAAATATTTAACTGGTCAAATTGATGAAAATTACTTAAAACAAATTAACATAAATATAAAACATTAAATAATGAATTGAGAAAATTTAATAGTTAAAGAAAATAAAATATGAGTTTAGCATATGTATTTGGTTTAAATTATCAAAGTGCAAGTTTTGAAATTAGAGAAAAATTAGCATTTTCTCGTGAGGAAATCCCTTTTATATTACATAAATTACAGGATTCAGGGGTAACTAGCGAGGTTTTAGTGTTATCTACTTGTAATCGTACAGAAAT
>CALMTA010000114.1 GCA_937872505.1 uncultured Neisseriaceae bacterium
TATATGACGATGCAACACAACAGATGTTAGTAGTTGATCCTGACAACATGCAAATCTTTAACATTAAAGGTGAGCAATTAGATTGGCAAGACTTTGAGAACAGAAGTTGGTCTAAAAGACTGAAAGGTCCTCAGGACTATACCTCTGAAGAATACAAAAAGTTTGTCGCACAAAAAAACAAAGAGATAAAAGAAAAAGGAATAACGTCTGAATATGCAGAAAGATATAGGAAGGACGAAAGTGAAAAGGCATTATCAATGATTGATTATGCAGTACCCTATAACACTATAATGTACGCCAAGGAAGAGGAGGTTGACGCACTTGGAAATCAAGCAATGCAAAGATTAGAATCTTACAGCACCATAGATCACGCTGATACGCCGTTATTGTGGTCTCTCGGTATACCAACATCTAAAGATTATATTGGTCACTCAGGTACATGGAGTGTGTCAGAACACCGTCCTACAAAAGGCAGTGAGAATCAACCTTATTATTTCACACCTTTATCACACAATTCTGAAAACAAAAAAGAAGCAGCTACTGTTAATAAATTTTTAAAACAAGTAATTGGCTATTATAGCCCTGAATATCAAAAAAAGTCAATGCAACTTTATGATAGTTATGGAGATAATCAGTTAGGCCATTTGGGAGACTTTGGCGCAAGTATAGCTCCCGATTCTTCTTATATAAGCTTTCACGATATGTGGGACTTAGATCCTAATGCAATACGTAATATGAAGTATCTTCCAGACTTTGCACAAGACATAGTTTATGCAAAGCAATTGGATAAGTTTGGTGTGCCTAAGGAGAAACATGCAAAATACATTGCAGATTTTAAAAAAGGAAAAAGCATTACAGATATATTAGAGTTTGGTCCAGGACTACCTGTATACGATAGAGTGTACAAAGATCCTATAACAGGTAAAACAATAAAAGAATTACTACAAACAGGATTTAAGAATGGTGGAACTGTTAACCAGTACGCAGCTGGTGGTAAAGTAGAAGACCCGTTACAGGATGCTGTCACTCCATCAGGAGTTCCGTTCTACTTAGCTTCACCTGAAGAACAACAAATGTATTTAGCACAGATGCGGTTTAATGCTTTGCGTGATGGGTTGTCACAACAACAAGCTAGCTCAACAAGAGTAGAGAAACCAAAGAATAAAAAGACAGACTCTCAACTTAAAAAAAAAGTTGAGCAAAGAAATATAGATGGTGTAACATTTACTGACTACACCGCACCAGCTGAAACACTAACACAAGGACAACCATTCACAGAAGAGAGTTTGTGGCACAAGATAAACAATCCAATGACTACGTTTAGTAAAGCATATAACTCAGGTTACAATGAAACTAATCCACTTGATTACATATTACCAACACCAAACAACTTAGCGTCAATATTCACAGAACCGTTCAGAGTAGCGACAAGTCCTGAAACATATACTTCTGCAGCCTCCGCAGCTGAAGATATTTATCAAGGTAA
>CALMTA010000115.1 GCA_937872505.1 uncultured Neisseriaceae bacterium
TTCGGATTTGTCAGTTGTCCCCATTCCTATTGAATAATAATGAAAATCTTTGCTTTCCCAATTGATATTTTCATCTATTTGAATATTAGACATATTTAAACTAATATTATAATTAGAGTAATCATTATTTTTTATTACATAAAATGAACTTAGAATAGCTTTATTATTACTGCCAATATGGTTACCATTTTTATCTTTAATGAGATTTGGTTTAATAATTATTTGGTAGTTTTTATTATCAATCAAACCATTTTTGCTTGAAATGGTTACTAACAACGTTTTATTTTTATTATTATAAAAAAAATTTTTTATAACGTTTATATTATTTACACCATCAGTTAACTGAATGCTAATAGAGTCTTTATTTAAAGTATTAGAGTCTATATCTTTATTAAATATGATATTACCTTCAAAAAGATGTTCACTTTCCACGCGGTAATCAGTTAATGCAACATGTGATCCATTTGCTGGATAAGTGGATATGATAGGTAAATCTCTATTACTATCAAACGTAGTAAATTTAGAAATTTCTAATTTTTCTTGTGAAGAAATTTTATTACCTTTTAAGTCAGTAATATGATTAGCGGCAATCTCTATACTGTATTGGGTTTTCTCTTCAAGTAAAACTTTATGAGTAAAAGTAAAAGATTGTTTATCATGTGAAATATTATTAAGGCTTAATGGAATATTTGCTTTAGAACTTATTAAAAATACAGTATGATGGTTTATAGTGCTTGTATTCATAGCTTTATCGAAGCTAATACTAATTAAAGTATCACTTTTAATGTTTATAGCACCATTTGCAGGGCTTACAGAGATAATTTTGGGAGAAATATTATTATCAGGATTAAAATTTCCGTTACTATTTTTACTAACACCAGCACCACATGCAGTTAGATATAGAGAAATTATAATTAAAATTATATTTTTAAAATGATTAAATTTCATAATTTATATCCTGCTAGAAATACTACATTTAATAAGTATTATATTATAAATATTCGCAAAATGTCAAGTGATCTTATAGTTTATATTGCGTTTTCTAAAAATTATTAAGATAGCTATTTAATAATTTGTTATTTTGAAAATTATAAATTAATAAATTTTAAATTTTCAAGAGTTTTTTAAGTTTTTAAATTTTCGTGTTATAATTTTGCATACAAATATAAATCTAATATATTAGGATAAGTCTATGTTTAATTTAAATGTTATTAAAGATCCAAGTGAATTAAGAACCAAAATAAGTGAAAATTATCGAAGTGATGAAAAAATATGTGTTGATAATTTATTATCAATTGTTGAATCTGTATCTTTAAATAAAGAAGATGTGAACCAATTAGCTTATAATTTAATTTCTAAAGTAAGAGAGACTAGGGTAAAAGGTGATGGGGTGGATGCATTAATGCAAGAGTTTAAGTTATCAACTACAGAGGGAGTTGCGCTTATGTGTTTAGCAGAAAGCTTATTAAGAATCCCTGATAAAAAAACTCAAGATCAATTAATTAGCGATAAGATATGCAAGGGAGATTGGCATTCTCATATCAAGTCAGGCAATATGTTTGTTAATGCAGTAAGTTGGGGGTTATTAATAACTAATAAATTAGTTTATAGCCAAAATCATAATATTTTATTTAATTCCTTAAAAAAAATTATAGAGTTAGGTGCGGAGCCATTAATTCGTAAAGCTATGAAGGTAGCTGTTCAATTCATGGGTAATCAATTTGTTATTGCTGAAGATATAAATAATGCAATAAAAATATCTAAAGAAAAAGAAGCTAAAGGATATCAATTTTCTTATGATATGTTAGGGGAAGCTGCAATTGATAATGAAGATGCACAGCGATATATACAAAGTTATATAAGTGCCATTCATATTGTAGGGGTTGCCAATAGTTCTCGTGGTATTTATAATGGACCAGGAATATCCGTAAAACTATCTGCAATTCATCCACGTTATCAGCGTTCTCAATATAAACGGGTAATGTCAGAATTGTATTTACGTTTAAAAGAGTTGTATTTATTAGCGCAAAAATATCAAATTGCTTTATTCATTGATGCAGAGGAGAGTGAGCGTTTAGAAATTTCCTTAGATTTATTAGAAAAGTTAGCCAATGATCCCGATTTAAATGGTTTTAATGGGATAGGTTTTGTGATTCAAGCATATCAAAAAAGAGCTATATATGTTATTGATTATATTGCAAAACTTGCAATTAAATCTAATAAAAAATTTATGATTAGGTTAGTTAAAGGAGCATACTGGGATAGTGAAATCAAAAAAGCACAAGTTGATGGACAAGTAGATTACCCGGTATTTACGAGAAAATTTTATACTGATTTATCTTATATTGCTTGTGCAAAAAAACTATTTGATCATTCAGCACAAATTTATCCAGCATTTGCAACTCATAATGCATTAAGTCTTGTTACCATTTATTATATGGCACAAAATTATCAAACAACACAGTATGAATTCCAATGTTTATATGGAATGGGGGAAACATTATACGATAATGTAGTTGGAGAGAATAATTTGGGTATCAAATGTAGAGTATATGCACCAGTGGGAACTCATAAAACCTTATTGTCTTATTTAGTGCGAAGATTACTTGAAAATGGAGCCAATTCCTCATTTGTTCATCAAATTGTAGATAAAAAAATTCCTATAGAAAAACTACTAATAGATTCAGTGGTTCTTGCAAAAAAAGCTGATGGCAAATCGAATCCTTTTTTTCCTAAACCTTTAAATATATATAATAAATTACCAGATAAAAGAATAAATTCTAGAGGATTAGATTTAACAGATGAGTTAACATTAAACTTGCTTCAGACAGGCTTAAATAATTTAAATAAAAAAAAATATAGTGCACACCCTTTAATTGCACATCATAAAGCTGAAAGTGAGGAAGCTTTTAAAGTAATAAATCCTGCAGATAATGGGGATATTGTTGGTAAAGTAATCAAAACTACTTTAAAAGAGGTAGAGGTAGCCATAACTAAGGCTATTAAAGGATTTGAATCATGGTCAAACGTCGAACCTAATGAAAGAGCCAATAAGCTACTTAAAATGGCAGATTTAATAGAAGAGAATTATTTTGATTTAATTAATTTACTAGTTAGAGAAGCAGGTAAAACTATAAATAATGCAGTTGGTGAAATTCGTGAAGCCGTTGATTTCTGTCGTTATTATGCTAATCAAGTAATTAATGAATTTAGTAACGATACGCATCAACCGTTAGGGGTGTTTGTTTGTATTAGCCCTTGGAATTTTCCATTGGCTATTTTTATTGGAGAAATTAGTAGTGCTATTGTAACTGGGAATAGTGCAATTGCAAAGCCTTCAGACCAAACTAATTTAATTGCTTTTTTTGTTATAAATTTATTTTATAAAGCAGGTGTTCCTCATGATGTATTACAACTATTACCAGGTTCCGGAAGTATTATAGGAAACGCCCTGACCAAAGATCCTCATATAAAAGGAGTTATATTTACAGGTTCTACGATAACAGCACAGATGATAAATCAAAATTTAGCCAGCAAATCTTTCGAATCTGTTTTAATTGCAGAAACTGGCGGGCAAAATACCATGATTGTTGATTCTACTGTTTTGCCTGAGCAAGTAGTTACAGATGTTATATCGTCGGGATTTGATAGTGCCGGGCAGCGTTGTTCAGCACTTAGGGTACTATATTTACAAGTAGATATTGCAGATAAAATTATTGAAATGCTAAAGGGTGCCATGGATGAATTATTTATAGGAAATCCTATGAATATTAATGCTGATGTGGGACCAATCATTGATGTAAATGCGCAAAAAACATTGCTTAATCATATAGAAAAAATGAAAACCCAAGCTAAAATGCATTATGAGGCAAAATTATCTGATGAATGTATTAAAGGGATTTTTATCGCACCAACAATATTTGAAATTAATAGTATAAAGGAATTAGAGAAAGAAGTATTTGGGCCAATAGTACATATTATTCGGTTTAAAGAAGAAGATTTAGATAGTATAATAGAGGAAATTAATTCTTCAGGTTATGGTTTAACTATGGGGCTACACAGTAGAATAGATAATAGAGTTGTCAAAATTTATGAAAATATAAAGGCAGGAAATATTTATATTAATCGAAATATGATTGGAGCAGTGGTAGGAGTTCAACCTTTTGGTGGGGAGAGAATGTCTGGTACTGGTCCTAAAGCTGGGGGACCTTTATATCTTTATAGGTTAGTAAATACTATAAAAGAACCTGATTTGAATTTTAAAGAAAAAGTATTTAAATTTAGTAAATTGGATAAATTTATTGCAAAATTGAAAAAAGCTGATATTAGTGGAATTGATAATGATAATAAACTATTTTTAATTAATTTTGCTAATAAAGCAAAACAAATGTCGCCATTATTAAAGCATATTAAATTACCAGATCCCACTGGTGAAGATAATTTTATGTTTTTTGCGAAAAAAGGTTTTGTAGCGTGCTATGCAAATAATATTTTTGATTTAATTAAGCAAATTATATGTGCTTTTGCAACAGATAATTCAATAATATTACCAGAATCTAATATGACTAAATATTTGATTCGCATATTACCAAATAATTCATATAGCATAAAAGATCCAGTTAGTGCAGATGAGTTAGATTGCGTTATGGTATCAAAGAATTATTATAATAAAAATAAATTAATGCCTTTATATGCTCAGAGAAAAAAGCGCATAATTTCCATTATTTATGAAAAAGATAATAGCTATAATCTATATCTGTTAGCTGTTGAAAGAGTGGTAAGTATCAATACTGCAGCTAGCGGCGGAAATATGCAATTAATGACAATTGAAGACTCAATAATTGAATAAGAATAATAGTTGAAAATTTAAAGTTTCCATTTTAAGTATATAATTTGCTAAAATACAGCATTAATAAAATATAAAACTGAAATTTAAATTTTTTATTTCCTAATTTGTGTTGAGGATATTATGGCTGAGTTTCCTTTTAATCAAGAAGATTGTCAAACTTTAAAAAATATTTTTGAAAATAACATTAAAGGTGAAATGCAAAACCTAAATCTAAACATGTTATTTGGTTTCTTAACAGGTTTAGCATGTACATCTGAGGCATTTTCATCAAGCTTAGCAATTAAAGGATTTTTAGGAAATAATTTAGAGTTTGATAATAATCTTAATGCTAATATCTATATTACTCTTGCAGATAGATTTTATAAACATACTTTGATGTCATTAATTAATAATAGTAGCAATTCAACCCATGAATATAAAACTATAATATATTCTCATAATGCTCTACTAGAATTTAAAGATGCTAGTAATCAAGATAAAAAAGATTTTTTACAAGGATTTTGTATCATTCCTAGCAATGATAAAGTTCAACAAGAATTACTTTCTATAACAAATGAATTGAAAAAGGAAATTAGTTATAATGATGAAAAAGATCCTATAATTCATTATTTAATTTTATTATCTATTTTAAGGCTTGCATCTGATTCAAAGTCATATAAATACGAAGAAATAGAAATTATTTCGAATTATTCATCATTTAAAAAACAAATTGTTAAATTTGCTAAATTATCAGTTATTTCAGAAAATATAAATACTATTATTGGTAATTTATTTGAGATAGCAAAATTTATAAAAGAATGTAACTCACATAAACTTTTTCATTTTATGAAAAATGAAAAAGTTAAAATGGATGTTAATGATGTTTGTTTATGTGGAAGCGGTATAAAATATAATAATTGTTGTTCAAATATAAATTCTACTATCCATTAGAATTTAAACAATAATGGATTCCATAAGGAAAGCTGCAACTCTAGCTAATATATCCTATCCTACTAATTTACCCGTTAGTCAGTATATTAATAAAATTAAAGAAGCAATTAATACCCATCAGTTAATAATAGTATGTGGTGAAACTGGTTCGGGAAAGACAACTCAATTACCTAAAATATTATTAGAAATGGGTTTTGCTGATAATTTATTAATTGGTCACACTCAACCACGAAAAGTTGCTGCAAAATCTTTAGCCCATAGAATTGGTAAAGAATTAGAAAATCATGATTTAGTAGGTTATAAAATTCGTTTTAAGGATAAAACAAAAACTGCTAATGCTATTAAATTGATGACTGATGGAATACTCTTACAAGAAATTAAAAGCCATCCTCTTTTAAAAGAATATTCAGCAATAATAATAGATGAAGCACATGAGCGTAGTTTAAATATTGATTTTATATTAGGATATTTAAAGACTATTTTAATTAAACGCAAAGATTTAAAAATAATTATAACTTCTGCTACTATTGATAATAATAAGTTTTCAAAATTTTTTAATAATGCACCTATCATCGACATTCAAGGTGCTACTTATCCTGTAGATATTATTTATCAACCGCTAGAGGTAGAAAAACAATTACTTAGTTTAAACGAAGCAATTTATAATGCATTAATTTCATGTTTTAGTATTGAACTAGGTAATACTTTGATTTTTTTACCAGGTGAGAGAGAAATAAAAGAATGTATTAATTTTCTTAATAAAACTTCTTTACGTCAATATCAGATTATATCTTTATTTTCTCGACAAAATGAATATGAGCAAAATAAGATATTTATTAATGATGGCTCTATAAAAATCATAGTATCCACTAATATTGCTGAAACATCTATAACTATCCCGGGAATTAAATTTGTAATTGATAGTGGTTTAGCTAGAATAAAACGTTATAGCAATAGATATAAGGTTGAACAGCTACACGTTGAAGAAATTTCGAAAGCAAACGCAAACCAAAGAAGTGGTAGAGCCGGTAGGGTTAGTCACGGAATGTGTGTGCGTTTATATAGTGAAGATAATTTTAAAAAAAGAAAAGATTTTGCAGACCCCGAAATATTAACGAGTAATTTAGCTAATGTTATATTGAAGCTAGTGAGTTTAAAAATAGGGGATCCCTTAAAGTTTGTTTTTCTCGATCAACCATTAGAATCTTCTTATAGTGATGGATTTAAAACTTTATTTCAACTAAAGGCGCTAACAATTGATAATAAAATTACTACTATTGGACAAAAGATCTCATTAATTCCTATAGATGTTAGTTTAGCAAGGATGCTTATTGCTGCAGGGAGTGAATTTAATTGTTTAGAAGAGGTTTTAATAATTGTTTCGTTTTTAGCAATTCCTGACCCAAGAGAGGTTCCCCAAGAGTTTCAACAGTATGCTCGAGAGAAACAGCAGTTATGGCAAAATAGTCAATCAGATTTTATAACAATTATTAATTTGTGGCAATGGTATCAAAATTTATTGCAACATAAGAAATCTAATAAAAAACTTTTAGGTGAATGTAGAGAGTTTTTTGTTTCAATGGTTCGTTTAAAAGAGTGGAGAGAGTTATATAGTCAATTAAAAGAAACTATGAATAATTTAATTAGTTTTAAAAAGTCAGATATTTTACTTGAACAAAATTATAAAAATATTCATCAGGCATTAATGACTGGATTACTTAATAATATTGGGCAAAAAGATTTAATGGATAATTTTTATAATGGTACAAACAATAAGAAATTTTTTATTCATCCAAGTAGTTTTATAAATAAAGCACAATGGATATGTTCAGCTCAGCTTATTCAAACAACGAAATTATATGCAAGAATCAATGCTTCAATAGATCCTCATTGGTTATTGCCAATCTGTAAACATTTAGTAAAATATACCTATTCAAATGAAAAATGGGATAAAAAACGTGGTGAAGTAGTAGCTATAGAAACTACCTTATTATCTGGTTTAATTATCTATAAACAAAAAGTTTCATATACAAAAATTAATCAACAATTAGCTAGAGAAATATTTATTAAAGAAGGGCTGGTTCTTGGTGAATTAGTAGATGAGTATCCATTTTTAAGACATAATAAAAAAGTTATAAAAGAATTAGAAAAATTAGAGGATAAAATTAGATTAGATTTAATAGTAGTTGATGATGAATTATTTGCTTTTTATAATGAAGTAATTCCAACTGATATAACTGATATTAGAAGTTTTGAGTTTTGGCATAAAAGTGATGATAATAAAGCTAAGTTAAATATAAATTTAAATGAATTTATTAATAAATTCATTAATCCGCAAGCAGTAATACTTAATCCAGATAGTATCATTAGTAATAAAGAAAAAATTAATTTAAAATATGTATTTAATACAGAAAAAGATGATGATGGGGTAAGTGCTATTATTAACATTGCTCAATTAACTAGAATTAATCCTAATACATTTGATTGGTTAGTTCCAAGTTTAATAAGAGATAAATTAAATTATATAATTAAAGCATTACCTAAAAATATTCGCTTACAATTAAACCCATTGAATGAATTTATTACTAATTTTTTAGAATATGCAAATACAGATAATCAATTAATTGCTGAATTAATTAGCTATATAAAAAAAAATAACATTGCAATTGAAAAAGAAAATATTGCTTGCATTAAGTTACCAAAGCATTTAGTTTTTCATTTTAAGATATTTGAGCAACATAAACTAATTGCTTCAGGAGACGATATATTAACATTAAGGGTTAGTTTAAAGGAAAAACTTAGCAATTTAGTTACAAATCATACGATAGAATATACAAGACAAGATATTAAAGAATGGATGGAAGACCTTAATCAATTATTAAAAGAAATTAAACTTAACCGTAATAATCAAACGATTACTGGCTTTTTAAGTTTAGTTGTTAAAAATAAAATAGTAAATTTAACAGTTATCAATAATTTTGTAGACGCTGAATTTAGTACTAAAAAAGGATTATTGCAATTAGTATCTAATCAATTAAACCAGCAATTAAAATATATTGGTCAAAAACAATTTTTAAGTTCTAAAGAATATAAACAAATTGTTATGTTCTTTAATGATATTTATGATCCAGATATTTTGTTAAAAGAATGCATTAATTATACAATAATGATGTCTGCTGATTTATCTATTCTACCAAGGAGTAAAGAGCAATTTGAAGCGATAGTTAGTGATACAAAACAACAATTAGTAAATAATGCTTTGCTATTATTAAAAAAATTATATGAGATTGCAGGCTTGTATCATCAAATTAAAATAAAAATAATTAATCATAAACTCTCAGAAACTATACTTTTACAATTAAATGATTTAATTTATGGAGAATTTTTAAAATATGTTTATTTTGAAAATTTATCTAATTTTCCTAGATATTTAAAAGCTATATTGATTAGACTAGATAAATATGAGAAAAATCCGCTTCGTGACTTGCATAATCAAAAAGAAATAGACCATATATATAATATTTGGTATGAGCGTTTAGATGAGTTTGAAGTTAAACTATTTCCAATAAAACAAGAAATGTATGATTTTAAATATAAGATTGAAGAATTACGCGTTTCTTTATTTGCTCAAGAATTAAAAACTCTCTATCCTATTTCAAGTAAACGATTATTTAAAGAACTTCAGTTATTATTTAACTCACCTTATGCATGAATATTAAATTAATAACTGTTTTAATTTTTTAGCGAAAAAAATACATGTATAATAAATTAATTGAGCATAATCGTGAATTTATATATGTGAATCAAATTATTAAAATCAATATTTAAAAATGTAATATAATAATGTTTAAAAGAATTTTATTATTTAATAACAATTATATTTACTAGTTGATGAAATTAAGAAAATAAATTGTTAGGATAAAAGTAAAAACAATAAAATTATAAAATATTTAAAAATGGGTAATCTTTATAAGTAATGCTTTCTAATTTTGAGGTATATTATGATAAAGCTTAATTTTTTCAGAATTTTATTATTTATTGTTTATTTTATTTTAAGTAGTTTTTTAGTAAGTTGTAATAGCTCATCAAACGCTTTGGGAGCACAGGCAGTTACGTTAATATCTATTAAAATTAATTCACCAAGTTTCAGTATACCAGTTGGTGTACTTAGCCAATTTTCAGCAGTAGGATTTTATTCAGATGGTAGTAAAAAGAATTTAAATAATCTAGTTAAATGGAATTCATCAGTTCTTGATGTTGCAACAGTAGATAATACTGGTATAGTTACTCCATTGGCAGCTGGTAACACTGTAATAACTGCAACTTTAAATAATATTGAAGCAAATATTTCTATCACCATTAATACTGCAACATTGAAATCAATGTCGATTACTCCAATTAATTCCATATTACCACTTGGCTTACTCCAACAACAGTTTTCTTTAATTGGTATTTATTCTAATAATAGTAAGCAGGATCTTACATTATCAGCAACTTGGTTTTCATCAAATCAAAATGTTGCGACAGTAAGTAAAGGATTGGTTACATTGGTATCTGCTGGTGATATTTCGATTACAGCTACATTTGGTTCAATGAATGCAAGTACTCAATTACTAGTAACCAGCGCGACTCTGAAATCAATTATTATTTCTCCATCTCAATTAAATTTACCTCAAAATGTTAATAAGCAGCTCCATGCTACCGGGGTATTCTCTGATAATAGTCACCAAGATATAACATCGGTGGTCACCTGGAATTCTTCAGCCTCCTCTATTGCAACAATAAGTAATACTTCTGGAAGTTATGGAGTTTTAACAACTATACTGCCAGGTTCTAGTAATATTACTGCTACTTTTGGGGGCATTATTAGTAAGATAGCATTGTTAACTGTTGCTAATAAAACTTTGCAAAGTGTTACTGTAACTCCTGTTAATGTCACAACACAAGCTGGGGTTCAGAAACAATTAAAAGCCACAGGTAATTATTCAGATAAATCTACATATGATCTTACTAATAGCGTACTATGGTCATCGGCAGATTCATCAATTGTTACGGTTAGTAATAGTTTTAATAATGCAGGACTTGCTACTACATTTGGTTCTGGTTCAACAACGGTTATGGCCAGCTTTGGGGCAAAGTCAGGTAGCACTTCTTTTAGTGTGGATAAAGCATCTTTACAATCTATTAAAGTTACCCCTAGTTCCCAAAATACTCCGCAAGGATTAACAGGAAAATTTATTGCTACAGGATACTATTCAGATCAAAGCTCACATGATATTACTGAAAATGTTATATGGTCATCATCAGCGGTTTCTGTGGCTCAAGTAAGTAATACATCAGGAACTAATGGAGTTGCTAAAGCAATTAAATCAGGTAGTTCTACAATTAGTGCAACAATAGGGAGTGTTAAGGGAAGTGCTATTTTTAATGTAATTGCTCCTGTTTTATCGATTATTGTTGTTACACCTGAAATTATTAGTGCACCAGTGGGTACAGAAACCCAATTTACTGCTACAG
>CALMTA010000116.1 GCA_937872505.1 uncultured Neisseriaceae bacterium
TAGCTATTATATTTTTTGCAAAACTCTTTAAATCTTCATCAGTAATTCTTCCTTTTTCTCCTGAACCATGAATCTTTGTTAAATCAACTCCTATTTCACGAGCTAATTTACGAATTGAAGGAGAAGCATATGCTGATTTAAAATTGCTTTCATCAATTTCTTCATTTTGCAATTTTTCTCTTTGTTCATTATTTCCTGCTACATCCATTTGCTTTGGTTTTTCTATATCTTTAGATTCAGAAACTTTAGGAGTAGATTCCTGCTCTATAACTACATCAGGTTTTTTAACTTCAGCGTTCTGTGGCTTACTTACTTCCCCTTCAACTTCAATCCTTGCAATTAAACTGCCTTCACTAACTTTATCACCTACTTTTATTAATACTTCTTTTATAATACCAGAAGTTTCAGCAGGAACTTCCATAGTAGCTTTATCTGTTTCAAGCATTAAAAGATTATCATCTTTTTTAACGCTGTCTCCCACTTTCATATATACTTCTGCCACATTTACATCAGTACTGCCACCAATATCCGGTACTTTCAATTCTAATAAATTTGCCACCTCAATACCCTCTTTTTAAACTGCTGGATTATTTCCTAATAGTTGTTTTCTAAATCTATTTAATTCAGATGCTGTTTCCAAAACTTCTTGACACAAATTAGATAAATTAATTAATATGGTTCGAATAACCTGCTTTTCATTATCTTTACCAAACTCTATTTGATGGTCTAACCATTTTTCTAACCAACTTGGATCTGGTAATCTGCTTTGCACAGTATCTTTTGGAAAAAAAGCCTTACTAACATGTAAATTTGTCGGATGCAATGGTTTACCAGTTCTAGCACTGCTAGATGCCATTAAAATACCAATTTTTGTAAAAGCTAATTTAGCAGCATCGCCAAATTTTGCAATAGCTTTACGCATATACTTTAAATATGCTCCTCCATGTCTTGCTTCATCAGCAGATAATGTTTTATATATCTGTTTAATAACAGGTTCTGTATGCCAATTAGAAGCTCTTTTATACCATTGAGTTAAACGCATTTCTCCACAAAAATGCAACATCAATGTTTCTAATGGCGGTGCCGGATCAAATTCAAAGCGAACTGCATGTAACTCCTCTTCAGTTGGCATAAGTTCTGGTTTAAATCTACGCAAATACTCCATCAATACTAATGAATGTTTTTGTTCTTCATAAAACCAAATTGACATAAAAGCTGAAAAATCAGAATCATCTTTATTATCTCTTAAAAACATTTCAGTAGCTGGTAATGCTGACCATTCAGTAATAGCATTCATTTTTATAGTCAGAGCTTGCTCTTCAGTTAATTTACTTGCATCAAAATTTTCCCAAGCAATATCTCTATTCATACTCCAACGTGCATTCTCTAAATCAGCAAATAATTTAGGATATAACATTTGATTGTCATCAACGTTTGATTTTTTAGTATTCATAAAATACTCCTTCAAAATTCTACTTTAAACTTCCCAAGGATTAGGTTTCTTAGTATCAATATTATATTTTTTAAGAGCTAAACTTACATCTTTAGCTTTAATTAAATCTTGGTTTAATAAACCAGTAAGTACTGCTATAACAATATAATAACGATTAACTTCAAAAAATTCACGCAATGCTTTCCTAAAATCTGACCGACCAAACCCATCTGTCCCCAAAGTAATATAATTACCCGGAACATATTCACGAATCTGATCAGAATAACTTCTTATATAATCAGTTGCTGATACAGTTACATTAGCATTATATTTTTCTAATAATTCTGTTACATACGGTTTTAATGCCTTCTTTCCCGGATTTAACATATTATGCCTTGTAATATTCATACCATCTCGATGAAGCTTATTATAAGAAGGCGCTGAAAATATATTAACTTTAAAGCCAAAATCATTTACTAATAACTCTGCTGCTTCTATTACCTCGCGAAAAATAGTTCCACTACCCATTAGGTTAATAGCAATTTTCCCTTTGCCGATTGATTTAAATAAATAACAGCCCTTAATAATGCCTTCCTCAGAATCTTTTGGCATTTCTGGATGAGAATAATTTTCATTCATAACAGTAATATAATAAAATTTATTTTTATTCTCTACATACATATCTTTTAAACCATGGTGAATAATTACCGCTAATTCATAAGCAAAAGTGGGATCATAAGATTCACAATTAGGAATTAAACCTGCTTGAATATGACTATGACCATCTTCATGCTGCAAACCTTCACCATTTAATGTGGTTCTACCTGCAGTTCCACCTATCATAAAACCACGAGCACACATATCACCAGCAGCCCAAGCTAAGTCACCTATCCGCTGAAAACCAAACATAGAATAGTAAATGTAAAAAGGAATAGTAATAACACCATGATTTGCATAACTCGTAGCTGATGCTATCCACGTACACATTGCACCAGGTTCATTAATTCCTTCTTGAAAAATTTGCCCTTTAACATCTTCTTTATAAAACATTAATTGACTTGCATCTTCTGGAGTATATAATTGCCCTACATGCGACCAAATCCCTAATTGACGAAACATTCCTTCCATACCAAAAGTTCTTGATTCATCAGGAACTATAGGTACAATTAATTTACCTAAAGATTTATCTTTAACTAATATATTTAAAAGCCGAACAAATGCCATAGTTGTTGAAATTTCACGTTCCCCAGTTCCTTTTAATAATACATCAAAAGCACTTAATTCTAAAACCTCTAATTTGGTATTCAATGGATTACGCACAGGATAATAACCACCTAATTTATTTCGCTGCTCATGCAAATATTTATATTCTTCTGAATCTTTTTTAGGTAAAATAAATGGAATATCTTCTATATCTTTATCATTTATTGGAATTGAAAATTTATCTCTAACTTTTTTTAAAGCTTCAATAGATAGTTTTTTTTGATTATGCGCAATATTTTGCGATTCACCTTCTCCAGTCATCCCATAACCTTTAATTGTTTTAGCTAAAATTACGACTGGTTTATTATTGGGGTTATTAACAGCTTCATAATAAGCTGCATAAATTTTGTCTACATCATGCCCACCACGCGTTAAATGCCAAATGTCATCATCTGATAAATTTTTAACTAATTCCAAGGTTTCTGGATATTTAGCAAAAAAATGCTCGCGAATATATTTTCCATCTTTAGCTCGATATGTTTGATACTCGCCATCAACAGTTTCCATCATTAACTGTTTTAATTTTCCAGTTTTATCAAGAGCTAAAAGCTTATCCCAGCCATGCCCCCAGATTACCTTAATTACTTTCCAGCCAGCTCCAGTAAATAATCCTTCCATCTCTTGAATAATTTTACCATTGCCATTTACTGGTCCATCCAGTCTTTGTAAATTACAATTTATTATAAAAATTAAATTATCTAATTTATCTCTTGAAGCTATATGTATATTACCAAGAGTTTCCGGCTCTGAAGTTTCTCCATCACCTATAAAGCACCATACTTTGCGATTAGATGTATCAATAATGTCTCTATCTTTTAGATATTTCATAAATCTAGCTTGATAAATTGCCATTAATGGCCCAAGCCCCATTGAAACAGTTGGCAGCTGCCAATAATCTGGCATTAACCAAGGATGTGGATACGAAGATAAACCTGGCTTTGCTGATTCTTGACGAAAGTTTAATAACCTTTCTTCACTTAACCTGCCTTCTATATAACTCCTAGCATATATACCAGGAGATGAGTGTCCTTGAAAAAACACTAAATCACCTATACTATTTTTTGATTGCGAGCGCCAAAAATGATTAAATCCTACTTCATATAAACTAGCTGATGAAGCATAAGAAGATAAATGCCCACCTAATTCACTACTAATTTTATTTGCTTTTATTACCATAGCTGTTGCATTCCAGCGTATATAGGCAGCAAGTTTTCTTTCTATTTCTTTATTACCAGGATAATTCTGCTGGTTTTTCACATCTAAAGTATTAACATATTCTGTAGTTATACTACCTAAGGCATTAATACCAGTTTTTTTTTGCAACCTTAATGCTGCCTGCTTTAATAAATATTCAGCTAATTGCGCAGAATCATATTCCAGTACGTTATCTATAGAATCAATCCACTCTTGTACTTGCAAGCTATCTAAATCATTATTATTAAAACCGCTCATCCTATCCCCTAAAAAATGTTGTGCTTTCTCCCGACGCTAGTATATCATATATACTTGGATATTTTCTATAAATAAACCTCCCCTATAAGAGGTATTCGATTGAAAGGCAATTGAATGACAACTAAAATTTTTGAAATTAAAAAATTAGATCAAAAAATATGGCTTGATAACCTCACACGAGAATTAATTATCTCCGGCACATTAAATAAAATGATCGAAAATGACGGCATCTGTGGAATTACATCTAATCCTACAATTTTTCATAAAGCATTTGAAAGCGACCATAACTATAAAGAAGATTTGCAAAAAATAAAATTAGAACCACTTGGTTTTGAGCATCGTTATGAAAGTTTAGTTATTCCTGATATACAATCAGCTTGCGACATTTTTATGCCAATGTATAAGTCATCAAATAAAGAAGATGGTTATGTAAGTTTTGAATTGTCCCCTTATCTTGCTCATGATACTGAAAACTCTATATTAAATGCAAAACGATTATGGAAAACTATAAATAAAGAAAATTTAATGATTAAAGTTCCTGCTACTAATGAAGGAATTAAAGCATTTGAAGTCTTGATTAGTGAAGGAATAAATGTAAATATTACTCTTTTATTTTCTTTGCCACAGGTTATTAATACCTGGAATGCTTACATTAGAGGGTTAAAAACTCGTTATAATAAAGGCCTACCAATTGATTCTATAAAAGCTGTAGCTAGCTTTTTTCTCTCTAGAATAGATAATGCTATAGATACTAATTTACCAGCTAATTTACAGGGCAAAGCTGCAATTAGTTTAGCGAAAACTGCATACTCAAAATATCTGGAAATTTTTGGAAAGGAATTCAAAAAATTAAAAGATGCTGGAGCTAGACCTCAATATTTACTTTGGGCTAGTACTGGAACTAAAAATCCAGCTTATTCAGATGTTTTATATGTAGAAGAGCTAATCGGTCCTGAAACAATAAACACTGTCCCTTATGCTACTTTAGAAGCTTTTAATGATCATGGAAATAGCCGATTAACTTTAACAAAAAACCTTGAAGAAGCTGAATATATTTTAGAGCAAATTAAAATAAGCGGCATAAACATGGAAGCTCTTGGCCAGTCATTACAAATTGATGGTTTAAAAATATTTACTGAATCGTTTGATAAATTAATTAATTTGATGAAATAAATATCAAAATGAAAAAATTTATTTCTTTTTTATCACCAGCTAAATTAAATTTAGGACTAAAAATAGTTGGTAAACGAAATGATGGCTTTCACTTACTAAAAACCATTTTTTGTTTAATTGATTTATTTGATGAAATAAATATTCAAGTAACTAATAATGGAAAAATATCATTAATTGAGCATAACCAAGCCTGGAATTTTTGGAATGATTTATCATATAAAGCTGCTATAACATTAAAAAAATTCACAAATTGTAATTTAGGCTGCAATATAAAAATTAAAAAAACAATCCCCTCAGGTGCAGGTTTGGGTGGCGGTAGTTCTAATGCCGCAACAATATTAATTGCCTTAAATCAATTATGGCAGACCAACTTGCCTATAGAAACTCTATATTCTTTAGGAAAAACTTTAGGGGCAGATGTTCCATTTTTTATCCATGGGAGAAATGCTTTAGCTTCGGGTATTGGCGATGAATTTGAAGATATTAATTTAACTGAGCAATATTTTATTTTAATAA
>CALMTA010000117.1 GCA_937872505.1 uncultured Neisseriaceae bacterium
CTAATTCTTCAAAAGGTCAGGATATCCCGGTCTCAATAAAAATAATTAATACAACTTTTTCATCTAAATATTTAATAATAGCTTTATAAAGTCCAAGATTTATAAAAATGGGGATTGTCCATAAAGGTAGAGCAAGAAATAGCCATATACTATTATCTAATCTATGGTCCCAGTTACCACCTAAACGTAGTAAGACAGAACAAAATAAGGCAAGTGGTAGTAATATGAAATCTAAGAAAAGTAATATTATAATTTTTTTATTGTATAACTGTTCAAAGAGTTGTGCTATTTTTTTCATATTAGAGCGTTTTCTAGTCTATCCAATCCTCTTTTAAGTTCAAGTTCATTGGCAGCAAAAGAAAATCTCATATGTTCATCTAGGCCAAAAGCACTACCAGGAATTCCAGCTACTTTAAAATTATCTAATAAGTAATTAGATAATTCTAAATCTGAATTATTTTTGATTTTTCCAGCTTTATATAATCTTTCTATAGCGGTACTGCATTCAAAGAAAGCATAGAAAGCACCTTGCGATTTTAAACATTTTAACCCTTTTATATTATTTATTCTATTGACAACATAATCATGTCTATTAATAAATGCTTCTTTCATTGGTTTTATACATTCAAGTCCGCCAGTTAATGCAGTTAGTGCGGCTGCTTGAGAAATCGAGCACGGGTTAGATGTTGATTGCGATTGGATTTTCTCCATTGATTTAATTATAGCATCATTGCTACATGCTGCAAATCCAATACGCCATCCTGTCATAGAATAAGCCTTGGAAACCCCATTAATAATAATAGTTCGAGATTGTAAGTTAGGAGCTACATTTATTATATTAGAAAATTTATCATTGCTAAATAGAATATGCTCATAAATATCATCGGAAATAATAAAAATATCTGGATAGTCCTCCAATACTTTAGCAATAGCAAGGAGTTCATCATTACTATATACCATTCCTGTAGGGTTACTTGGGCTATTTAAAAAAATCGCTTTGGTTTTTTTAGTTATTGCAGCTCTTAGTTTTTCTGCAGTTAATTTATAATGCTCTGAAATTGAACAAGAAATAAAAATAGGTGAACCTCCGGCTAAAAGCACCATATCTGGGTACGATGTCCAATAAGGTGCAGGTATAATTACTTCATCGCCTTCATTTATAATTGCTTGCAGGGCATTATAAATACTATGTTTACCGCCATTTGAGACTAATACTTGATTAATAGTATAATCTAGATTATTTTCATTTTTAAATTTATTTACAACTGCCTGCTTTAATTCTAAAGTGCCGCCAACAGGGGTATATTTTGTTTTACCATCTATTATTGCTTTTATAGCACCATCTTTAATATGTTTTGGTGTATCAAAATCTGGTTCGCCTGCAGCAAGGATAATTACATCAATACCTTCTTTTTGCATTTTATTAGCTTTAGCTAAAACAGCAAAAGTAGGGGAATCTTTTATTAAAGATATTCGTTTTGCAAGAATCATATTAATCCTTTTAAATTTTTATTTTTGAATTTCTTTTTTCTTTTAGTTGATATCATTGATTTTAATTTATCGTGTAATATGATTTTAGTTTCATCATCAGGAGCATTAATAAATGAATTCCACCATTCAAAAATCTTATTATCAACTTGACCTATTTCATGACGAGTGGAGTATAAATGCCAAGCCTGGCGAAATCTTCGATTATTAAATATATAGTCAATTTTTTTAATAGTCGGGCTTTCTAAATCTAGCTGTAGCATCCATATTTCGCGCATTGCCAAATAGGCGTTTTTATTGACCCCAATATTATAGGCAAAACCTTTATTATCTGTAATTGCATCAGATAAAGCTTGTTTGGGGTCTGCACCATTAGGAAGGAATCTTTGCCATGTTTTATAAATAATACTCCACATTAATCCTGCTAAAATAAAGATAATT
>CALMTA010000118.1 GCA_937872505.1 uncultured Neisseriaceae bacterium
CATAAATGAATAAAGGGTTATGATTTTTATGTCCAGGTTTTTGCGTAACATGCATTCCGATTGCATAAGCAATTTGATTTGAATTTCCACGAACTAGCGTATCAAAATTATAATTAGAATTTAATTTAGTCGCTTGTTGCAGAGTTTCTAAAATTTCTTTATCCATTTTACTTCTACTTTTTTTAGTAGAATTATTGGTGTCAGTTGCTTTTATGTTACTTTGATTGTCAGGTTTATTATTTGATGAATCGGTTATTTGCGATTTAGAATTAACGCTTAATTCACAATCCATTCCTCCAGTTAATTCAGCTAAAATATTTTTTATTTGGTCCCAATATTTAGTTTTTATAAAATCCTGAACTAAGCGATTATTTGCAACAACATGCAATTTATTATTTTCATATTTGGTGCTAAGAGCACGAAACCATGTATTATAATCTTGTTCTCCAAATTGATCCTTTAATAGGATAAGGCATTGCTGCCAAATAACTTCTATTTCCATTTTTCTCTCTATAAAATACAGCATTATTTTATCAGATATTCTTTTAACAATGCTTTATGTTTTAATAAATTGTAGTCTTTACGCACTTTTCAAGCAAAAATATTCTTATAGAAAATATGAATTATTGAATTATTATAATTACCTTGTGTAAATTATTCACATAAATTATGACCTTAATTGATAAATAAGCTATAATATCTATTTATCAATTAAATGAGTTATACCTTTTTTAGATAGAATTTTAAGGTTTTGTTGGGCATCTGATGTCTTTTTGTAGGTTTAAGACATATAATTTCAAAGCAATTAAAAAAAATAACATTCATTTTTTTTATTTATTTTGCTTTGAGTAGAGTATTATCACCTTTGACGACATTATTTGTCAAGTAATTATTTTATCTTATTTATGTTTTTATTTTATAACTCATTAGCTTATCAAATAGTTGCAGCTATTTGTTTAAAAAAATAATGACTTAAAGGTGTGGTTTTTTATGAATATAAAAAAATCAAGAAATAGGATAATAAAAAAATATCAGAATAGAAGATTATATGATGTTGCTACGAGTTCATATCTTATTTTTGAAGATATAAAACAATTAATTGTAGATGGAGAAAAGATTCAAGTAATAGATTCTAAGGGTAATGATATTACAAAAAGCGTTTTATTGCAGATAATTGTTGAAGAGGAAACAAATGGCATATCAATGTTTTCTACCGATTTTATGTTTCAAATAATTCGATTTTATGGGAAAATATTTCAACCTTCATTAAGTCCATTTTTTGAGCATGTAATAGAGTTATTTCTACAAATGCAAAAAAAGTTTCATGAAGAGATGAAAAACTGTTATAGTAGAGAAAAAATATTATCAAAAGCAGAACTTTGGGAAGAGTTTGTTATTAAGCAAAAACCTGATTTAGAGCTAACAATTAGTAATCATGTGCAGAATAATATTAATAATTTTTTAAGAATGCAAGAAAATCTATCAAATCAAACAGAATCTGTTTATAGTGAAATGCCATTACAATTTAAGGCGATAATAGATGATAAATAAATGATAAAGTGTGATAATTTTTATAAATAGGGAATTTTTAGATGGCAAAAGTTGGTTTTGTGTCTTTAGGCTGTCCAAAGGCGTTAGTGGATTCAGAAAATATATTAACGCAGCTTAAAACCGAAGGTTATTCTGTAGTAAATGATTATAGTAATGCTGAAGTGGTTATAATTAATACTTGTGGATTTATTGATTCAGCAATTACAGAATCATTAGACGCAATAGGTGAAGCAATGCTTGAGAATGGTAAAGTAATTGTAACCGGTTGCCTTGGAGCGAAAGCTGATTTAATTCAAAGTAAGTATCCTAATCTTTTAGGGATAACTGGTCCGCATGCAACTTTGGAAGTAATGGATTTAGTTCACAAAAATTTAAAAAAACCAACACACAACCCCTATGTAGATCTAGTACCAGCTCAAGGGATAAAACTTACCCCTAAACATTATGCTTATTTAAAAATTTCTGAAGGCTGTAATAATACATGTACTTTTTGTATTATACCGGATATGCGGGGAAAACTAGACTCATATTCTGTTGATAAAGTATTAATTCAAGCTGAAAATTTAGTTAAATCAGGTTGTAAAGAGCTTTTAGTAATTTCACAAGATACCAGCGCTTATGGGGTAGATTTAAAATACAAAACCAGTTTTTATAATGGTCGTCCTATCAAAACCAGAATGTTAGATTTATGTAATGAATTGGGGCGCTTAGGCATATGGGTTCGACTTCATTATGTTTATCCCTACCCGCATGTGGATAATATTATTCCTTTAATGGTAGAGAATAAAATACTCCCTTATTTAGATATTCCATTTCAACATGCTAGTAGTAGTATTTTAAAGGCAATGAAACGTCCTGCAAATGCTGAAAATGTTCTAGAACGTATCCAAAAATGGCGACAAATATGTCCTGATTTATCTATTAGAAGTACATTTATTGTGGGATTTCCCGGAGAAACAGAAGCCGATTTTCAAGAATTACTTGATTTTTTGACTGAGGCCCAATTAGAAAAAGTAGGATGTTTCAAGTATTCTAATGTAGAGGGAGCAAAAGCTAATGAATTGCCTAATAAAGTTTCTGAAGAATTAAAAGAGGATCGTTATCATAGATTCATGCAACATCAGTTAAATATTAGTAAAAATAAATTAGCTAATAAAATAGGCAAAGAAATTCCGGTTATTGTTGATGAAATATCTAAGAAATACATTATTGCCAGAACTAAATATGATGCTCCAGAAATTGATGGTCTAGTATATATTAAAAACAACGGTAAAAATAATATTACCGTTGGGGATATTGTTAATGCTAAAATAATTAACAGTAAAAATTATGATTTATTTGCTAATATATCTTAAGCTATAGTATAGTTTTTTTATCCCAAGAAGTTTCTTCCCAGGGATTAATTATAGGTTTATTAAAATAAGGCGGAGTTTGAATAAAAATATATTTACGAGTTTTGCAATACTCTTTAAGATTTAAAAGATTTTTTTTTAAAATTTCTTTAAATTGTTTATCCTGATAGTATGGTATGTGGATATTTAGAAAAATATTTATTTTAGGTGTTTGTTTAAAATAAATATTAACAGCAAAAACTTTATCGCCTACTTTTATAATATCATTAATAATTTTTTCTATTGCTTGTTTGTGTGTTTTAAAGAAAATTTTTAGGTTTGTAAGAGATTTTATCTTTTCTATTTCATCAAAAAGATTATCCTTATTTAAAATAACACATTTATTTTTAAAAAGAATTGTAGAAGTTTTGTTGTTAAAATCATATAAATTAATTGATCTAAAACTATAAGGGCTATTTGATCTTTCAAATTCCTCATCAGCAGATTGATAATCTTTAATATGTATATTATTTTTTTTAATAATAGGTTTGTTTGTAGATTTCTGTTTTATATCTTTATAAATATTTGTTGCAAATGTATTATAATATTTATTTGAATTTACCCCTAAATTCTTGTATAAAGCTATTTTATTTTCCATAAAACCCTCCTTTAAAAGAGACTATATTAACTTAAAATATTGTTTTGATACAATAGTGAATTTTCACTTAAAAAAGTATATAAAAGTCTAAAACCTATTGCCTTAATTTAACACCACGCGGTTTTAGCGATATATCGACGAATAACTGTTAGGGCGGATTCCCTCTACTCTCTTATTCACTGTATAACTGACTAATCTGCAAATAGGTTGAGACTTAACTATTTTTTCAGTTATTTTCTCATAACGCTTTCTGAGTTCTTTTGTTAATAAATTATTGTTATCTATAGAATATTTATTTTTCAAAATATCTAGCATTTGTAGTTGAAATTGATTATATACAATCTCACCACCTAAATTTTTAAAATATGCCATGTACGATTCTATTGAGCAAC
>CALMTA010000119.1 GCA_937872505.1 uncultured Neisseriaceae bacterium
GAATAGATAAACAATTAATAAATTTTTCTCCAAAATATGATAGTGAAATTTATGAATACTGCGAAGGATTTAGCTCTCCTAAATTTAGATCAGAGTTTATCAAAAATGATTTACCTTTTTTTCTCTCAGCAATACCTATTAGAAAAACTTTAATAATAAAACCTAGCCATAATTTTATAATTGAAAAAAATAAATTAGCAGAAATCGCTAAACGTTTAAAAATACACCATATTGATCAACAAGATAAATTTAATATAAATGATAGTGATACAAATCAAATTAGAGTACTACTTGCTGAATTTAAATTACTTTTAGATAATACTCAAAATAAGGAAAAATTGGAATCATATTTTGAGCAACTATTGGGAAGAAAAATCTTGAAGAATTTTTTATCATATGCCCCAACTGAAAACTTTAATTCTACCCTAGATAATTTTATTATAAATATTTGCCCTTCAGATAATGATGGAATTTATATAACTTTAATAAGAGAACAACAAACACAATTTACACAAAAAATGAACGAAAAAAAAATCAATCTAATTGTAGATATCAATAGTAATGATATTGATAAATATTTAAATAAATATAATGAAGCCTTAAATTATTTAACAGAAGCTATTAAAAATAGCCCTTTATATGAAAATATACATCAAATATATAATGATTTAAATAACTTAGACAAATTTATTAACTTTTACAATGAAATTAAAACTAAGAATGTAAATACTAATACTTATATTAATAAACTAGCCGACTGCCCTCATCTTTTATCATTAGGCGAAAATGCTATAGAAGTAACCCGCAAATATGTTGAAGATATTTACAAATTATTTTCAGAATTACAACAAAAAATAGAAAATAAATTTTTATTATCAGAAACTGAAATAATAACTTACACAATTTTAAATGTTTTATTTAGCTTTATAAATAATAATAAAATTATCGAATTTATAAAATATTATTCTAAATTTGATAAAAATAATTTAACTAGTGACCATAAAATTCAATTATGTACAATTTATAAGAACCTTTCTGAAGAAGATAAATTATTACTAAATGATAATTTAAGAGCTTTAGGATCTGACACAGATAATATTACATCGGTTAATGATAAAAATATACTAAAAAATCAAAATCAAAAGTTTATGCTAAATTCTATAATAGAAAATTTTAAAAAAGGTTTAGAAAGTTTTACCTATATCGATGCATCAGTAAATGCTATTACTTCTTTTAATAAATTTAGAGTTATAACCCAACTAAAGAGTTTGATAAATATTTTACAAAATTTTAGCAAAATTGCTTTAGTGAAACAAGAATTTGAAATATTAAATACAAAATGTTTCATAAAAATAAATCAAATCCTTGATAATTTATACAATGAAGAAGATAGAAAACAAAACATTTCAAGAACTCACGATAAACTAAAAGAAATTAATACTTTATTAATTACACTTCTTAAAGGGGGTAATTTACCTCTCAAACGCCTTGGGATTGAAATTGAGCAAAGTATAATTAACAAGTTACAAGATAGCTATAAAGAATTATGCCAAATAGAATTTTTTTCAAAACTAAATAAATTACACTTTGGTTATCAAAATATCTTTACTAATTTATCCCAAGAGGCTTCTGCTATACAAAAATTAACTCAAATAGTCGGGTGCTTTGTTTTAGGGGTTAATATAAAAGAATATAGTTTAAATAATAAAGATAAAAAATTGCAATTATATTATAAAACTATACTTCAAGATTTATATAGATTACATGCTGATAAACTAAATAGTTTAAATACTATTTTTTATTTACATTTACAACTTAATAATAATTTTAATTTTTTCTATAACTCTACAGCCCAAAACGCTCCTAGAATTGCCAATACTATATCAATAATACATAAATTATTAAGAAATCATCTGCAAAATAATGAAATAAATCTTTCCGATTTCTCAGAAGAGGAAATAAATATTATAAAATCGCTGGGATTATATTCAATAATTTCAAAAATTACTATTGATGAAATTATTGGTATAATTAAAGATAGATATTTAGAAGATAAAGCTAAAACATTTAATCTTATTTCTAATGATTCTAGCTTAATTAATTATATAAAAGATACTTCAACAATGATTCAAAGAATTAATCAAATTAAAATAGAATGCTTAAAAATTAACGATTCTTTTTCAGATAAACTTTTAATTATAAATAACTATATCAATTCATTTAATGATCAAAAAACTAAAATAGAAAAAATAAATATAGATAAATTAGAGGATTTAAAACATTTAGCATTATATTTTAATAATGAAAATAATAAAATAAAAGATAATGGGATCTTTACCTTAACCCTATCAAGCTCGATTATAAATAAACAAATTGAGCTATTTAATCTATGTTTTGAATCAATAAACAAATTAGGTTCTGATAAAATAATCTCTTGTGATTACTCTTCATTATTTTCAAATAAAACTCTTTTAGAAAAAGCAAAAAATGAATTACAAGAAAATTGCTTAAATGGTTATCAATTTGAACTGTTTGATAATATTCCAGAACCAGATAAAGAAGATGAATTTCTTAAAAATGCAATAATAAATATCTGTGATAATAACCATAATGCTAGTTTAAAAAATTTATTTGAAATAATCAAAAAGTCTCATAAAAATGAAATGTTAATAAAATATTATTTAAACCTATATAGTTACAATAAACTTGCTAATAAATTATCTACTTTTTATATTTCCCATTATTTCAAACTTAATGATATTAAAAATCTTTATAATAAAGCTCTTGATACAATCATAAATATAAAAAAAATTGAAATTAAAATTTATCCAATTTCAATTACAAGAGATAATTTTGTTGAAAAATTCCACGAAGCACATAAAAAATATCAGAATTATTTAATAAAAAGCACAGAAATATATAATAAATTTATTTTAGCATCAACTAACACTCCATTTAAAAAATATAATCTTAAAATTCTTAATAATGAATGGCAAACAAGGAATATTGTTAGCCATGAATGGTTAATTAAAACCTTTGATATAATTGAAATTTTAGATAGAATCAAAGATAATGATATTCCTGAAATTCGAATAAAATTGCATATTGAAGCATTATTTGAATATATTAAAATGTTTTATCCCAATATATTCCATAATACCAATTTACCTTTTTTAAAAATAAATTTACAAAAAATATTCTCTGATTATCCAAATGATACTCAAAAAAACTTAAAGGATATTCAAAGCCAATTAGATAATTTAATAAATCAACTTAAAGAAAATCCAGAACCTTCTTTATGGGAAGGATTTATCATTTTTATAAAAAATATATTTTCTCAAAAACCATCAAAAGGAGAAATTCAACTAAATATCAAATCACAGCTAGAATATCTAAATAATAAAATTTGGCCTTCTATATTCAATAATATTGATAAGGTTATCCAAGAATATGAAGAGGATTTAAAAACTTTAGATAATTTTCTAAAAACCCCGAAGACAAATATAAAAATAACCGCACCAACTTACTTATTAGGTTTTTATAAAGATTTTAAAGATAATGACCAGATTAAAGATAGTGATTGAGTATATATTTATTACTTAGCATTAAGACATTTTAGGCTTTATATTACAAACTACACTTTGAATAGAACAACTCTGAAATATAATCAGAGTTGTTAGATTAATATAAAACTATTACTTTAAAAAAGAGGTACATTAATCCAGCTAATCATTTGCGATAAAGAGGTGTATAAATAAGCATTACTTGCAGATACTGCAACGCCTGTTGCTCCCGAGGCATAAGAATAATTGCCTGTAAAAGTGACTGAGCCATCGCCTTGGATAGCAAACACATCAATATACCCACCTGAAGTTGTAGCATATAAAGTAAAGACGGCACCAGTTGAGGACAGCGCTAAATTTATAGGAATATCTTGTAACTGATAATTACCCGCAAAAGTGATTGCACCACTATTTGGGTTTACTTTAAACCAATCAATATACCCCCCCGTAGTTGCAGCATATAAAACAGTTCCAGGCGGGGTGATAGCAAGCCCTTGTGGTGTATCTTGTAATCCTAATTGTGATTGAAAAGTAAGCGCCCCAGTACTTTGATTAATACTATAGCAATTAATATATTGACTACCGTCTGAAGTATACAAAAAATTTCCATTCGGAGAAACAATTAAGTCAATGACTGGGGCTACTGATAATAATAAATGTCCTTGATAAATAATCCCGCCATTACTTTGATCAATACTAAACCAATCTATATATGCCCCATTAGTTCCCGCAAATAGATAGTTTGCAGAGGCAGATACAGAGTTTGGCACGTCACCTAACGGAAGATGATTTAGATAAGTTAAAACACCTGTTATTTTATTAACACTAAACCAATCAATATACTGTCCACTAGTTGCAGCATACAAATAATTACCATTTGGTGATAAGGCAATTGCATTAGGGCTATCCCCTAAAGAAGTTTGTGCCCCAACAGTAACTGTAACAATATAATTAGCGGTACTTCCATCTGAAGCAGTAACCACATAAGTAACTGGATTTGTAAAATTATTTTCGGTTTGTCCACTTACTTGATTAACACCACTAATTGCTACACTTTGCCCAGTTGTAGTATAAGTTGCTATTAAATTTGTTACATTAGTTCCAGATGGCACAGATACATATATATTCTGTCCACTAATTACACTACTTATTCCACTTAACGAAAATGATGTTATTGTTTTTGAAGGAGCAGGTGCTACCGTTACCGTAACAACATAATTAGCTGTAGCTCCACTAGCTGCTGTCACCACATACGTAACTGGACTTGTAAAGTTATTTGCTGTTTGTCCACTTACTTGTGTAACACTATTAACTGCTACACTTTGCCCGGTTGTAGTATAAGTTGCAATTAAACTAGTTACATTAGTTCCATTTGGCATAACTACTGATATATTAAGTCCATTAATTACTCCATTTGTACCATTTAATGAATATGCTGTTATTGCATTTGCTGTATTCGGAGAAATTGTTACTGTTACTGTATAAGTTGCTGTAGCTCCACTAGCTGCTGTCACTGTATATATAACCGGATTAGTGAAATTATTCTCGGTTTGTCCACTTACTTGGTTAACACCACTAACTGTTACACTTTGTCCTGTTGTGGTAAATGTTGCGGTTAACAAAGTAACATCCGTTCCATATGGCATAAGCACCGATATATTAGATCCAGTTATTTTGCCATTTGTACCATTTAAAGAATATGTTGTTATTGCATTTGATGAATTTGCTGCTACAGTAACTGTTACGGTATAATTTGCACTAGAACCATTTCCTGAAGTAACTACATAAGTTACTGGATTAGTAAAATTATTCTCAGTTTGTCCGCTTATTTGCGTGACGCTAGCAACTGTTACGCTTTGCCCGGTTGTGGTAAATGTTGCAACTAGATTAGTTACACTAGTTCCGTATGGCATAACTACTGATATATTAAAACCACTAATTATTCCTGGAGTTCCATTTAAAGAATATGCTGTTATTGCATTTGCTGTATTTGGCGATACTGTTACTGTTACTGTATAATTAGCAGTTGTTCCATTAGCTGCAGTCACCGTATATATAACCGGATTTGTAAAATTATTTTCATTTTGACCGCTTACTTGAATAACATTATTCACTGTTACGCTTTGCCCTGTTGTAGTAAAAGTTGCAGTTAAGGCAGTAATATCCGTTCCAAATGGCATAACTACTGATATATTAAGCCCATTAATTACTCCTGCAGTGCCATTTAAAGAATATGCTGTTATTGCCTTAGACGAATTTGATGCTATTGTAACTGTCACCGTGTATGTTGCTGTAGTTCCATTAGCTGCTGTCACTACATAAGACACAGGATTTGTAAAATTATTTTCGGTTTGTCCACTTACTTGATTAACACCATTAACTGCTACACTTTGCCCTGTTGTAGAAAAAGTTGCAACCAAATTAGTTACTTCACTTCCATTTGGCATAACCACTGATATATTAAAACCGTTAATTACTCCTTTTTTTCCGTTTAAAGAATATTCTATTATAGCTTTAGATGAGTTAGTTGCCACAGTCACATTCACATTATATGTTGCTGTAGTTCCATTAGCGGCAGTAACCACATAAGACACAGGATTTGTAAAATTATTTGCTGTTTGCCCACTTACTTGTGTAACACTATTAACTGCTACACTTTGTCCTGTTGTATTAAAGGTTGCAACTAAACTACTTACATTAGTTCCATTTGGCATAACTACTGATATGTTAAACCCACTAATTACTCCTTTTACCCCGTTTAAAGAATAATATGTTATAGCTTTAGATGAAATTGATGCTACTGTTACAACTACAGTATAGTTAACTGTAGTTCCATTAGCTGCAGTTACCGTACATATAACTGGATTTGTAAAATTATTTACTGTTTGCCCACTTACTTGCGTAACATTACCAACTGCTACACTTTGTCCTGTTGTAGTAAAGGTTGCAGCTAAACTAGTTACACTAGTTCCATATGGCATAACTACTGATATTTTTGAGCCCTCAATAACACCATTTACTCCATTTATAGAATAAGCAGTAATAGTTTTACTATTAGATAAGGAAGGCTTTGATTTAGAACCTGAACATGCATTTAGTATACAGAACAAACTAAATAAAAATATTAGAATAGATGTTTTAACTATTTTTAATTGAGTAAAATGCATGATAGCCTCCACTTTAATAATAAACTTTTCATGAATTAAATTTTTAAATATATAAATGATTAAATTTTTAGTATTATTTTTGGACAATCAAACAGTATATTAGCATAAAACTTTACTAAAGTTTCATTTTTATAAAGAGAAATTTTTAAAATTAATATATATTTTTCTTATAAAGAATATGACAGCCCATTAAAAAGTGTTTTTTGAAGAACTAATTACAGCTGTTGCTTCAATAAACTCATCTAACGTACAATTTATTTGATGACAAGAAGGAATTTTGATACGCTTTCCATTTAAACTTATATTTATATAATAAGCCTTATTATCTTTTTTAAATAAAATAAATTTCAAATCAGAAGCATAACTTGGTACCTGTAATGCGGGTGCATGTAAAGAAGACAATAGCGCCAATATTGTCGTATCATGACCTGAAAATAAAACATATTTTAATGGATTAGAATCATCATTAATTGCATGTTGTAAATAATCCACAATCACATTTAAGAGTTTACCGCGAGCAATAAGTGCTACTGGATACGATTTATATATTGTAACCATAGCCCAATTTGCTAAAGCCATAATCTCCTGAGCTTCTACTTCATCAATATTTTTTGGTAATGGTACCCCATGTAATTTCCTAATGTGTAAATTATCTCCTAATGTAATAATATCTTGTAAATCTTTAATATTAAATCCAGTTGCTTTATTCCAAACTATAAATTTATCCTTATACTGTTCGTTTTTCTTTTGCCACTCTTTTGTCGAATATACATTATCATTCACTACTTTTTTAAAATCTGCATTTTTATGATGAATAAATAAAACTTCATTATTTTCTGAATCAGTATGGATTGGTACAGGTTGAAAAGCATTTGGTAATGCATAACTTCCATCTGTTAATAATGGCCCTGACCCCGTGGGATATAAACCTAATAAAACTGATTGTGCACTCATTAAAGTTCTATTGTAATCACTAGATCTTACATAAAGGCTTTTAGCTGAATAATTTGCCGGCAATAATTTATTAATATACATTTTATTAAAAGATTGCCCTAATTTATATTCTTGGTTCATACCAAGTGCTGTTAATTCTCCTAAACCTTCAGCCCAATTATACGGATCATTTGGGATTTCATTTATAGGTGTTCTATCTCCATGTCTAATAACATCAATTGCAAAAACCATTTTATCTTTAGCAATAACATTTGTTATAAAAAATAACAGAAATATTATCTTAAATACTCTTATATACATTTTTATTTCCATAAATAATTAAGCTGATGGAACTTGCAAAACTTTTAACTCAAAAATAGGTAAAATACTAAAGCAATATTCAAAAATATCAGACTGAACCTGCTCAAATTTTTCTAAATTGACTTCTGTAGTATAGGCATATATTTCCAATGGTAAACCATAAACTCCTGAATCTAAATGCCTTACCGTTATTAAATACTTTTTATTAATTTTTGGATATTTTTTCAAATAGTTTTGTATGTAGATGCGAAATATTCCTAAATTTGTATACTCTCTATTTGGATTTTGCAAAATATATTCTCTAACTTCACTAAATTGCTGTAGCTGTTCTAATAAAGCATCAGAACAAATTTTTATACTAGCAATATCTAAATTAAAGGAACGTTTTATCCTTCTAGCCATAGCTCTTTTCATTGGTTGCCAATTCTTTATTACTTCGCTACTTAGTAAGAATGTCGGCATATTAGAAATAGAATTGTCATCATTTTTTATCTTAACTGAATTAATTGAAATATTTAAAACTTCCCCATCAATATTATATTTATCAATAGTTATTCTATCTCCAACTCTTAAAATATTTTGTAATGCTACTTGAATACTTGCTACTATCCCTAATAATGTATCTTTAAATACAAATAGCATTACTGCAGAAACTGCACCAATTCCTGTTAATAAAGCCCATGGAGACATATTAAGAAAAAAAGCAATAATTAATATTAAACTAATTAGCCAAATAAACAAATTCAAAATTTTTAAATAACTATTAATTGGGTGATAGCCTTTTATAT
>CALMTA010000120.1 GCA_937872505.1 uncultured Neisseriaceae bacterium
CGTTTTGCATAAAGTTAATCCAAATAGGTAAGGCTAAAGTTGCGCCATAAGTTTTTTCACCAAGACTTTTAGGAGAATCGTAACCCACCCATGTTATAGCAACTAAGTCAGGGGTATAACCATCAAACCATACATCTTTAGCATCAGTAGTAGTTCCTGTTTTACCCGCAATATCATTACGTTTTAATTCTCTATACGCCCTTGCTCCAGTTCCATAGCGAATAGCATCTTGTAAAAAACTATTCATGATGAACGCATTTCTTGGGTCAATAACGGGAGATTCTTTGTGAATATCAATTGTTATAGTTTTAGCAATTAATTGTCCTTGATTATCAGTTATAGCTTGAATTAAATAAGGTTCTACCATATAACCACCATTAGCAAAAATTGAATAAGCTCTAGCTACTTGCAATGGTGTTACTTCATTAGCACCAAGAGCCATTGGTAAATATGGTTGAAACTGATCTTTATCAAATCCAAAACGAGTAACATAATTAATAGCATATTTAGGAGTTATTTGATCCAAAACTTTAACTGTTACTACATTACGCGATTTAGCCATACCTTGTCGCATAGTAATAGGCCCTAGAAATTTATCGTCATCATTGCGCGGGCACCATTGGCTGCCGGTTATTCCACCAGGAAAACAAATAGGGCTATCATCAAAAATAGTATCTGCAGCTATGCCTTTATCAATTGCAGCTGAATAAATAAAAGGTTTAAAGCTGGAACCGGGCTGGCGTATAGCAGTTACGTGATTAAATTGACTATCTGTAAAATCAAAACCACCTACGAGAGCTTTAATTGCGCCATCATTTGGATTAAGGGCAACTATGGCTCCTTCAACTTCAGGGACTTGTGTTATTATCCAATTATTATTTACGTTACGAACACGAATTAGAGCACCTCTTTTAATTTGGAGTTTGCCGCCGGTAGTTAAATATTTTCTAACAAAATCTAATTGATTGTCTTTAAATTCTATATCATTGCCATTTCTTAATCTAACTAATACGCTATTAGGAGTTGCACTTAAAACAATACCAGCTTGTAAATCACCATAATCAACTATTTCGTTAAATGCAGAAGAAATAACCTGATCAGTAATTTTATCTTTGATTGGAGCTTCGCCAATGTCTAAAGCATCTTCTGCTCCTTTATAACCATGAAGAGCATCATAATTTAATAAGCCATTACGCAATGCACTATATGCGGCTTGTTGCATTTTGCTATCTACAGTTGTATATACTTTATAGCCATGAGTATAAATACTTTCCCCATATCTTGAGTAAAGCATTTGTCTAACCATTTCTGCTATATATCCCCCTGAATCTGTAGAATCATTTAAACTTCCTTTAGTTATAACAATTTTTTGATTAACTGCTGAATTATATTCTTTTTGACTAATGAAGTGTAAATCTCTCATACGTCCAAGTACATATAATTGCCTATCATGAGCTCGATGCTTATTTACTACTGGATTGAAAGCAGAAGGAGCTTTCGGTAAGCCTGCAAGTATTGCGTATTCAGCAATTGATAATTTATCTAATGGTTTACCAAAATAAGTAAGAGCTGCTTCAGCAAAACCATATGATCTTTGTCCTAAGAAGATTTGATTAATATATAATTCTAAAATTTGATTTTTTGTTAAAGAGCTTTCTATTTTGTAGGAAAGTAGTGCTTCGTTGAATTTGCGCAGAAACGTTTTTTGAGAACCTAAGAAGAAATTTCTAGCAACTTGCATGGTAATGGTGCTACCACCAGACTTTATACGACCTGAAGTAGTATTACTGATTGCTGCTCTGAGAATTCCTATATAATCAATTCCACCATGTTTATAAAATCTTTCATCTTCTGAAGCTATAATTGCATTTATTAACATTTTTGGAGTATCATTTATGCTTATAAATATGCGATGTTCAGTACCAAATTGACCTAAAATTACGCCATCTGCAGAATAAACTTGTAGTGGTAGTTTTGGTTGATAGTTATGTAACTCATCCATACTAGGTAATTTAGGATAAGTTATTATTACCATCACTAACACACCGCCAGCTAGTGCAGCTCCTAGTCCAAAAAGATTGATTAATATTTTACGAAAGGGCAAACTATTTTTTTTAGATTGGTTATGATTATTTTTAGCCATAAATTAGTCTTTAAAAATAATTAATAAAAATTAGGGGTAATAAATAAGAATGGTATTATAACATATCTTTTACAACTATTCCCATTCGATAGTAGCAGGTGGTTTTCCAGATATATCATAAACTACTCTATTAATTCCTCTTACTTCATTAATAATACGATTAGCAATTTTAGTTATAAAATCATAGGGCAGATTAGCAACATTAGCTGACATAAAATCATTAGTTTCCACCGCTCTTAAGGCAATAACATAGTCATAAGTTCTACCATCTCCCATTACTCCTACCGATTTAATTGGTAAAAAGACACAAAAAGCTTGAGAAACTTTATCATAATAATTATTTTGTATTAATTCATCTATAAAGATATTATCAGCTTTTTGTAATAGTTCTACAAATTGTGGTTTTATTTCTCCTAATATACGAACAGCTAAACCTGGACCTGGGAAAGGGTGGCGATAAATTAGCGATTTAGGAATGCCTAGATTTAAGCCTAGGTTTCTAACTTCATCTTTAAATAATTCACGAAGAGGTTCTAAAAGTTTTAAATGAAGAGATTGGGGTAATCCACCAACATTATGATGGGATTTAATATTATGTGATTTTTGAGTTTTACTACCGGCGGATTCTATAATATCAGGATAAATAGTTCCTTGAGCTAACCATTTTGCATCTTTAATTTTTGAGGCTTCATGTTGAAAAATTTCTATAAAAATTCTACCAATAATTTTTCTTTTTTCCTCTGGGTCAGTTATTCCTGATAATTCTTTATAAAAAGTTTCTTTGGCATCAATTTTAATAATATCTAAGCCTAAATTTTGTTTATAATTTTGCATAATTTGTTGAGCTTCGTTATAACGCAATAATCCGGTATCAACAAAAATACAACTTAAATTTTTACCTATAGCTTTTTCAATTAAAACTCCAGCAACGGTGCTATCTACTCCACCTGATAAAGCTAAAATAACTTTTTCATTACCAACTAAATTTCTAATTCTTTCAATTTCTAATTCAGCGTAATTTGGCATAGTCCACGATTGTTTACATTTGCAGATAGATACGACAAAATTTTTAAATATTTTGAGACCTTGTTTTGTATGAGTAATTTCTGGGTGAAATTGAACTCCATAAAAATTGCGTTTTATATCTGCCATTGCTGCAATTGGGCATGATTCTGTTGTGGCAATTATTTCAAAATCATTAGGTATTTTTATAACTTTATCACCATGGCTCATCCATACTTGAATAAATGGCTTATTATTTTTTATACCATCTTTTATATCAGAAAATAAATTAGTTGAATACTCATAAAGTTCACTGTAGCCAAACTCACGATTATTTGAGCTAACTACTTCACCCCCTAATTGTTTAGCCATTGTTTGCATACCATAGCAAATCCCTAAAATCGGAATACTCATATTAAAAATAATAGGGGGTGCTTTTAGGGTGTTTTCTTCATATACTGATTCAGGACCTCCTGATAAGATAATTCCTTTTGGTGCAAATTTTTTTATAAAACTTTCATCAATATCACAGGGGTGAACCTCACAGTAAACATTTAATTCACGAATTCTTCTAGCTATTAATTGTGTAACTTGAGAGCCAAAATCTAGTATTAATATCTTATCATCATGAATATCTTGTTGCATTAATTTACCTTTTAATTATAAACCAGAGTACCACATTCTTTACCTTGTACAATATCTTTTAAAACATTTGGTTTAAAAATATTGCAAACTTCAATATCTATTTTATGTGTTCTACATAAATCAAGAGCTGCCATATCCATTATTTTTAAATTTTTATGAATTGCTTCATCAAATGTTAATTTATTATATTTTTTTGCCAAAGAATTAATTTTAGGGTCAGAATCATATACTCCATCAACTTTTGTGGCTTTAATTATAAGTTCTGCTCCCATATCAATAGCCCTTAATACAGCGGTAGTATCAGTAGTAAAATATGGTAATCCAGTTCCTGCCACAAAAATTATTACATCACCATCATTTAATCGTTTTAACATGCTATCACGATTATATTCTTTAACTATATTGCTAATAGCTAATGCAGAATATATTTTTGCAGGTACTTCAATATTAGATAAAAAATCTTTTAAAGCAATCCCATTCATAACAGTAGCTAATATTCCGATATAATCAGCATTAGCTCTAGTTAAGCCAAATTTATCAGCATTGATTCCACGAAATAAATTACCAGCGCCAATAACTAACCCAACTTTTATATCTAACTCATTTAACTGTTTAATTTGCAATAATATAGCATCTATAGTTGATTTATCAAATACATTTTGACTATCGCCCATTAATGCTTCACCAGATAATTTTAAAAGAATTCGCTTATATTTTGTATTTTGCATAATTATTGTTACCTGTTAGTTAATATTAATATTATATTATGGTGCAACTATTTGATAAAATATCCCTTATGGACTAAAAAATCTTTTTTGTGCGTATAATGAGATATAAATTATATACTAGTCTAATTAAATACAAATGTATATTTAAAGCTCTAAGGAACTTAATATATTAAATATATTTGCAAATAAGAATCATTCCCATTTATAATATATGTTTATTTTTTGTAAAAATAGGTAATTTTATGCAATTATTGAGTTTATTTACTCTTAAAAAAAATGAGGCTGGTATAATTGAAAAAATTGATGCAAGTTTATTACCTTTATCATCTAAAATGGTCATTGAAGAAATTGAGGCTAGGTTATTAGAGATGGGGTTTATTGAAGGAGCAAAAGTGCAAGTTGTATTTAAAGGAGCTTTTGGCGATCCAATAGCGGTTAGAATAAATAATAATAATTCTATTATATCTTTACGTAAAAATGAATCATCAATTATTTTGGTAAATATGGGAAAATTAACAAATGAATAAAAATATTCATATAGCTTTAGTGGGAAATCCCAATTGTGGCAAGACTGCATTATTTAATGCTTTAACAGGGAGTAAACAACGGGTGGCTAATTATGCTGGTGTTACAATTGAAAAAAAACACGGTTTTTTTATTACCCCAAATAATAGAAATTGTACTTTAATAGATTTACCCGGTACATATAGTTTACGTTCAAGAAGTCCTGATGAAAAAATTACTAGAGATATAGTTTTAGATAAATTTAATGATGAAAGTAATATTGATCTTATTTTATGTATAATTGATGCAACAAATATTCAAAATGGATTACGTTTAGCTTTGGAATTGAAACAAACTGGAAAGCCAATTATAATTGCATTAAACATGATTGATATTGCAAAACGCAAAGGCTATATTTATGATATTGAAAAGTTTAAGATTGAATTAAATTGTGAGATAATTGAAACTGCGGCAATAAAAAAATACGGACTTGAAAAATTATTATTGGCTATTGATAATATTATTCCCAATTTAAGAACGACAGCCAATTCTTGGCAAGCCTTTAATAATGCATCAATTAGAGAATATCATTCACAAGTAGCAAAAATTATACAAAAAGTAAAAATTATGGAGGGTGTCCCTTCTATTTTATCGCAAAAGATTGATAATTTTTTATTGCATCCAGTATGGGGTATAAGTATATTATTAATAATTTTATTTTTTTTATTTCAAGCAGTATTTAGTTGGGCAGCTGTTCCTAAAGATATGTTACAAGATGTTGTAGACGGACTACAAGGATATGTAGTTAATCTTTTACCAAATACATTAATTGGCAGTCTTTTAGGAAATGGTATTATTGCAGGAGTTGGTGCAGTAATTGTATTTTTACCTCAAATTTTAACTATTTCATTATTTGTTATTTTATTAGAAGATAGTGGTTATATGGCTAGAGCTGCATTTTTAATGGATAAGATAATGAGTTGGGCAGGCCTTCATGGCAAAGCTTTTATTCCGCTTTTATCTAGTTTTGCTTGTGCTATACCAGGAATTATGGCTACACGTACTATTGAAAGTAGAAATGATAGATTAGTAACAATTTTAATTAGTCCACTCATGGCTTGTTCAGCAAGATTACCTCTTTATACACTTTTAATTAGCGCGTTTATTCCGCAAAAGACAATTTTTGGATGGGTAAATTTTCAAGGTTTAGTAATGTTTTCATTATATTTTATTGGTATAGTATTTAGTTTGATTATTGCTTTTATTTTTAAATATTTCTTTTTTAAAGGTGATAGATTGCCATCAATAATGGAGCTGCCAAGCTATAAATTACCAAGTGTTAAAAATATAGTTATTGAATTAATTAAGCCTGCAAAATCTTTTCTTCGTAGAGCAGGAACAATTATAGTTATAATTATGATTATTTTGTGGTTTTTATCCTCTTTCCCTTTGCCACCAAATAATGCTACGCATCCAGCAATTGAATATAGCTTTGTAGGGATTATAGGTAAATTAATACAACCTATTTTTGCACCAATTGGATTTTCCTGGCAATTAGTTGCTGCTTTAATTCCGGGGATGGCAGCAAGAGAGGTAGCTGTTTCTGCACTTAGTACCATATATGCATTAAGCGGAAATAATAATGAAGCAATTAGAAATAGTTTGTCAATAATGCTACAACATTCGTGGACATTAGCTACAGCATTATCTTTACTTACTTGGTACATTTTTGCACCTCAATGTATTTCAACTTTAGCTGTAACTAAGCGTGAAACAAATTCTTGGAAATGGCCTATAATTATGTTTAGTTATCAAATTATATTAGCTTATATAATGGCATTTATAGTATATAGGATAACATTATTTTTTATTTAATAAAAAAGGATTTTTAATGGG
>CALMTA010000121.1 GCA_937872505.1 uncultured Neisseriaceae bacterium
ATATTAGTGGGGTCCAAAAATTTTAAAATTATATAATCGTAATTAGTTGCATCTTCTATACATTTAAGCAATGAATTTTTATCTACTATTTCATATCTAAATGCCACCATAAAATTATTTTTTGCAACTTGCAAAATCTCAGGAAAACAACTTAATACAATAACATTTAGATTATATGTTAAATTTTTATTTATGCTAAAAAAATCTGTAAGCTTATCTAAATCACTTAAACTTTTAATTTTAACTACCAAAAAAAATGGTATGTCACAATAAATATTATTAAATTTGATAAAATCAAGGGTTACAATACATCCATCATAGATTCCTGTAGACCTTAAATATCTAAAATAGTCTTCAATAATAACGTTATCTAAATTTAGAGCAATACTAGTAAAATCATACCAACAGTTTTTATTATTAAGTTGTTTTAATAAGGCTCCATCGGCTTTATCCAATAAATTCTTCATGCACTACCTCTAAATTGTTTAAATTAAGCATAATATTAAATACTTATATTTTAAAGTGTATAAACTTGAATGATAATTAAACAATTGTTTATATGACTCCAGTTAATTGCCATTTCTTTTTAAACCATCGTCTAAGGTTAACAATTGCACGCAAAACTTCATCAATTAGAATTCCACACCAAACCCCAATGAAACCATATCCCAACTTAAAACCAATAAAATATGCTAGTGGTATTGCAACTAACCAAGTACTAACTATAGCCATAACTGTAGGAAATTTTGCATCACCTGAACCCCTTAGTGCATATCCTGACATGGTACTTATTGTACGAGCAGGTTCAATTATAAAACCCAATGCTAATACCGTAGAACACATTGATAATATAGCAATATTAGTAGTAAATATACCAATTAAATTCCTTGAAAAAACATATAAAACCGCCATAATTAAAAAACTACCTAAAGTTGCTTTAATAATATTACTTCTCAATTGATAATCCGCATCTTCAAAATTTTTAGCACCAACTCTATGTGCCACAAGAACTTGGTTGGCAACTGCCAAAGCAGCTGACCAGCAAATTACCAAAGTTAACAAATTCATTAAATATGTTCTAGCTGCCATAGCATCAATACTAATATGTATTGCAAATATTGATATAATAAACATTCCCAACTCAGAAGATATAGGTTCAATCGAAGCCGGAACACCTATAGCCAAAATAGATGTATAAATTTTTGATGTTCTTTCCCTAAATTGACTGATTTTAAAATGAATTTTAAGCTTATAATGCACCATGTAAATTAAAAACAATACAGCTAAAATTTGAGAAATTACTGTAGATAATGCAACACCAATAATGCCAAGTTTTGATAAGCCAAAAAATCCTATAATAAATAGCATATTAAATAATATGTTTGATAAATTAACAATAATGGCAGTAATCATATTCCACAATGTTTTTCCTTGAGAAAATAAAACTGCATTATAACTTGCTTTTATTGCTATTAAAAAAATAGCCGGAGATACAACCATTAAGTATTTATCAACAATCTCAATACTATCATTGCTCATTCCAATAAAATTACCCAAATAACATGCAATCAACATAAGCATAGCAGTTCCTAGTACTCCAAATAATATATTAATTGCAACTCCTGTCATATAACTATCAATTGCTTTCTCATATTGTTGTCCACCTAAATATTGTGCAGCCACACTACCACTTCCTTGTGCCATCATCATAAAAAATAGCACAAAAACCATAAAAACTGGTATAACAGCCCCTACGCTTGCTGCTGCTAAATCGGAAATCTTACTCAAAAAAATTGTATCAGTAAAAAATACTGAAAAAGTTAATACAAATTCAATAAAAATTGGAATTGCAATACTCCATATTGTTAATTTGTTTAATTGTAGCTTATCTGGCATAACACTCATAATTTTCCTTTCTATTAATCTCATTTAAATTTTTGCTGCTTTTCACGAATCTTATTCTTTGAATAATAATTTCTTTATTAACTGATATTTTGTCAGATTGCATTATAGAAATTCATTTTTTATTAATTACTTGTAATAAATTTAGTATTTTTATCAAGTGGTTCCGAAATAACTGCTTCAATCTTTTTGGTTATTGAGGTTAAATCATATTCCTTATAAAGATTAATCCGATTACGAACTATATCTCCACGATTCCATCTTTCATATAATTCTTGGCGTAACCCATAATAGTCACTAGATAAATCTTGGGCTAATCTGAATAATCTTGATTTCTTACTTGCATCAATAGAATTACCTCCCATATAAAGATTAATAAATTGCCTTAATTCAACATTAGCAAGATCTTCTTCTGAAGGATGCATAATTAAACCAGAAGCTGCAATCTCTCTAATAATTTCAACAACTCTCATTGAAATTTGAGCAGTAAAAATACCAACAGATGTCGCGTCAGCTGGTGCAAGCAATCCTCCCGAGGTAATTTGCGCATTTGCTTGCATTCCATCAATTGCCAACTTCAACATATCAGCATAACTGGTAAGTTCTCCTAATTTATCTAGAGTCTGACGAAAATCATGAATGCCTATTGCTTTAGCCAACATTGATGATAATCCAAGAAATGTTAAAAGCCTTTGATGAGCTCTGATGGCATTACTAAATAATGCCCATGCGTTTATTCTAAAAAACCCCTCATATGCAAGCTTTGCATTATCCAATAAAAATACCCTTTCCCATGGAACTAAAACATCATCAAAAAAAAGAATAGCATCTTGTTCATCAAATCTTTCCATAAATGGACTAGAATATTCGGATTGTAAAATAGCTCTAGAACTACGACATAATATTTTCAAACCTTTAGTTGCAATAGGAATACTAAACCAAATAACATATTCTGGTTTTTCTCGATTAGCATATGACGGTGACATATAGATAAAAACATCATTGGAAACAGGCGCAAGGGTGGATAATTGCTTTGCTCCACGAACTATAACACCTTTATTATTTTTTTGAATTACTTTTAAAGCAATATGCTCATTATCACGAACCTCAGCAGATCGATTAATTTGTGGATCCCCAATTGCATGAGTTAAAACTATATCATTTTGCGAGCAATAATTATAATAATTCAAGACATTATCATAAAACATTTGATTTTCAAGTTTTAATTCATTTCTAAAATCATATAAACCAACTATTACATTTGACATAAAGTCAGGTATACGTGGCAATTGCCCCCAGCTCTCATAAGCCCATCTTGTAGAATTTTGGCGTTTTTTAATTAAATCATCATTCGATTTTGGCAACAAATATGATAAACTCAAACGCAAGTTAGTTTTGGAACATATATAACTCATCTCGTCAGAATAAGGTGAGTTATATTGTAGATCATATAGCGTGGATAATGTATTGATAATTCCTTTAAATGCAGGATTAGATATAACATCAACTTTTTTCCCATTCAACCATACTTCACGTTCATCATATAAACTCTGATAATAACGCTTCCCGTTCATAGCTCCAGCAGAGAAAGTTTTGTAATTTTGTGAACTATGGTACATTTTGTTAGACCCCAATGCCAAAATACATATATTCTTTTCCAAACTCTAGAATTTTTAATCAAATAAGCTATAAATCAATCAAAACTTAATCATCTAAGCATTCTAGCACCACTGATTTAATAGTTATACAGAATTTATTTTTATTAATTCAAATTTTAGAAATTTAATTTCTATCACAAAGGTTATATTTCCAATATTTTTAACAGTTAAATTCAATAAATTTAAAATCTAAAAATTTTTTAATAAAAAAATCAATTTGTCAATATTTCTAGCTTATTTTTAATTCTTTAATTTTCATTAACACTATTACAATCTGTAATCATTTATATGTTTAAATAGATTTCTCGTTTATTTTTTTGTTTCAAAAATCTCGAATTTAATCGTGCAACAGTGTTATATGCTGTTGGTAAAGTACAATCTATGTCATAATGTTTTTTTAATAATTTTTGAATATTACGCCCAGTTATTTTATCTTTATTGTATGTTCTTTTAAAATCAAGAATTATATTCAAAAATTCAGCTTCTTTTTCTTTTGGTAGTCTCACTCTACGACCACGTCCAGATTTATCTTTTAATCCATCAAGCCCACGTTCTTCTAATTTATTTAGCCATCTATGAATCATGCGATTACTTTTGTGTACTAAATTTGCTGTTTCTAAAACGGTTTTGCCCTCTGCTATGTGCGATAACGCTAAATAACGAATCTTGAGTGCTGCATTTTTTTCTTGTTTTACTAATTCTCTAAAATTATAATCTGCAAAATTAGCAGGGAGCCTTACTTTTTTCATCTTATACTTCCTTTAAAAGTTTTATTTTTACGTAATCTAAATTTTTATAATGCTTATGATTTTTCATAAACATTATTATATAACATAAACAATATTTAATACAAAAATTTTTAAAATAATTTAAAATAATTAATGATAAAATACCTTATATTTAATATTAATTCTAATGGGTACTTATGTCTAAGCAAGAAAAAAATATTGTTAATAGCATTGCAAATAAATTAGAAATTGTTTTATACAAAAATAAAATAACAATATTAGGATTATCAAAATTACTAGCAGTTGATAAGCAACTTTTATATAGAATTATGAAACGTGAGCATATACCAAATATTTTATTTTTAGAACTGATTGCAGATTATTTAAATTGTACAATTTTAGAACTTATAGATGAAAAGTTTTTTTTAGATATAAATGTATATGAGAAGCTAGATATTATTAATAAAAATAAATATAAAAACTATAGGGTATATATTTATGATAATGATTTTATGAATATAGTTAATAATGAATTCTTTGGAATTATAAAAAGCTTAGACATTAAAATATTTTATAAAGTTAATAAAATATTACAAGACGGATATTATCTATTGCGCGAAAATGATAATATATTAAAAGAAATTAACATAATAAGCGTAGGCACAAACTTAATTATTGCTTTAATAAATAATAAAGAAATACGATTAAATCCTAATAAAATAATGGTCGTTGCAAAATTATATAAGACTGTATCTATTATTCAATCTGAAGAATATGCAATAAAAATATTAAAGTAATTATCATTATGAGTTATTTATGATTTAGGATAAAATAAAAAAACAATATTTGCCATTTAATGAGTAAATTTTATTAAGGAATCCTGCATGAACGTTTTATCAGAAAGTATAAATTTATTTTATTTTCCCTTAAATGTAATGATAGTAGACGACGATATTGATTATTTAAGTTTATTACAACAGCAACTTAAAAATGTAACTGTATCCATTTATAACTCACCACTTGAAGCTATGAAAAATATAGAACCAATAAATATAAATATTAGATATTTTTTAGAAAATAATTTTAGTAGAATAAATGATTTAAGCTATAAAAGCATTGAAAATTTTGTTAAAAATTATGGAAATAAACAAGGAGTTCTAATATCTGATTATAATATGCCAAATATTAATGGGGTTGATTTATTAAGCAAGTACAGTGATACTGATTTGATAAAAATATTATTAACTAACGTATATACAATTAATGAAGCTGTAAATGCATTAAATAAGAAGCTTATTAATTATTACTTACCAAAAGAAAAAACTAACATTTTATTAAATGTTATTAGAGAACATCAAAAGATATTGTTTCAAAACATAACTAAAGACATATTAAGTTTTTTAGATGTAGATAGTTTAAAATTTCTCTTTGATAAAAGGTATATTTATATTTTTAATAATATTTGTCAAAAACATAACATTAGAAAATACTATATACTAAATAGTTATGGTAGTTATTATTTAGAAAATGAAACAGATAAATTTATATTTTCAATATATAATCCAACAGATTTGCTTGAAGTTGCCAAAGAAGTTCCAGAGAATAAAAAATATAATGTAGAGCAAGGTGACTTAATTCCATCATATTTTTTAAATGAAGCTACTGAATATAAATTAATTAAAGCACAAAAATACGGTAATTATAGTTATTGTATAGAAAAAATAATTTAGTTTATAATATAATTATTAACGATTTAACACATTAAAAGTATAAGAAAATAAGCAATGCAAAAAATTAGTACTATATTTTGGGATTTAGACGGCACATTAATTAGTACCAATGAATTATATGACCAAGCAATTAAATTTGCTTGCGCTCAAATTAATTGCAATATGACGCGCGAAATAGAAGATTTGCCAAATGGACAAACATTATTGGCAGATTTTATTTTTTTAACTGGATTATCACCTAATAATAATTCAAAAATATTAAATCAACTAAAAAATCTTGCAATTTTATATTTTAAAACCAATTTTAATAATAATTTGCTTATTAAAAAAAGTCTAGAATTATTTAATTACTTTCATCAATTAGGGATAAAACAGAGTATTATTTCCAATTCAAATCAAGAACTATGCGATTTTGCTATTAATAGTATTGGAATTAAAGATAAATGCTTATATTGTTTTGGACTTGAAAGTGTTAAATATGGTAAACCTAATCCGGAAATATATCTAAAAGCATTAAAAGCTCACAATATAACTAATTCAGAGTGTTTAGTTTTTGAAGATAGTATCACCGGTGTAAATGCTGCAAAATCTGCTAATTTAACTGTAATTAGTATAGGCTTAGAGGCTAATAAAATGAATCCTGATTATATTTGGGATATAAATACGGAATCAGTTTCGGTAATTTTTAACAAACTATCTAAATCATATAAATTTACTAAATTAGTTATAGCTTAAGATAATTTGAAATATGAAGATCTCAAAGTTAATTTTTCCAATTTATGCTATTGCAGTTTTTTTAATAATATTATTACTAGGCCAATTAAAAGTAGAAAATTTTATTCGTCAAATACAATATACAGCATTAATTATTGATTTTATTAATATAATACTATCGTTAATTATTTTTATACAAATAAATAGATATTCACAAAAAAAATTTATGTTCTTACCAATTAGTATAATTTTATTATTCTTAATGGATATATCTTTTATAATTGTATTTTTTATTAATTTCCATGAGTTTTTAGTATTTGCATTAACCAACTTTTCATGGTATATCTCAGCAATTACAGGGCTTACATTATTGTTAACTATATATATTTATGAACGAAAAGAAATCAAACTAATAATATTCATATTTATAGTTATAACTTTAATAATTATTAGTTTCTTTGCTCCTACATATTTAAGGTATTTATCTTTCCCTTACTATTCTATAGATTTAACAGCCACAATAACATTATTCTATTTGTCTATGCTAATAATTATTGCAACTAAAAACAAATCTATTTTATTAGGGTTTAGCGGGTTTTGTTTTGGTATGATTGGTAATTATATTATGACAGAATGTTATTTGAATAATAAATTAGATAATTTAGTATATGGTGAGATTATGTGGCTTATAAATGTACTATTAATTTCTTTTTCATTAATAAATGTTATTAAATTTAAGCTCTATAATCCTAAAGATTGGTTTGTTAATAGTAAATCAATCAGGAGTAAACAAGCATTCATAATTTTTCATATTTCAATTCTTGGGTATATATTAGCATGTATTTTTATGAAAGAGTTTAACGTTATTGTTGAAGATAACTTTGTGTTTATTCCATCTATGGGTATGATATATTCTTTAATTGCAGCTATACTATCTGTTATCCTAGGTAAACAAGCAGAAAAGCCTTTTCTGGCAATGAAAGAGAATATTTATACAATTCTTAATAACAATAAAGTTAAAAACAATGAATTTAATTTAATTGAATTTAAAGAAGTTCAAGATTATCTTATGGAAACTTACGAATATATTACCTATTTTCAAAAACAGGTGATTTCTGTAGCAACAAGAGTCGCGCATGATGTTAAATCACCTATTTTAATAATGGAAAACTTAATTAAAAATTGGTCTAATCAAAATACTGACCAAAATATTAATTTTGATAAACTACAAATTATTAAACAAATTAATAAGATTAGCTATATTTCACGAAGCATGTTAAAAGAACATAAAGATTTTAATGATGAATTTTATGGCATCCAATGTGTATTTAATATAGCAAATGACGTAATTGCTGATAAACAAATTGAATGGGCAAATGAGAATCAAATTATTTTTTTTAATTATAATTCAAATGAGATAATTTGGTTAAGCAATGAGCAAGCTAAAATTAAAAATGTATTATCTAATATTTTGAATAATTCTTATGAAGCAAACACAATAAAAAACAAAAAAATAAATTTAATTATAAATGCTGATGAAACCAACATATTTATTCAAATTCAAGATTTTGGGTGTGGTATTCCTAATGAAGAAATTGATAATATACTAGCCGGTAAATCTCTTAAACTTCAAGGTAATGGCATTGGTCTTTCCAGCGCTAAAAAATTTATAGAAAGTATAAATGGTCAGTTAAGTATTGACTCGATTGTTAATCAGGGTACTACTGTTAATATTAAATTTCCTATGGTAACGTTTCCTGAACAATATACTAGAAATATAGTAATTTCAACCCAAAAAGTTATCATAGTGGATGATAATTCAAATATTATAAATATTTGGCAAGAATACTTTTTATTTAATAAACCAAATATAGATGCAAAATATTTTATCAACTTCTTTTTGTTAAGAGATTATTTAATTAGTCAAAATAATATAGATAGTATAACATTCTTATTAGATTACAGTATTTTTGGAGAAAAATTGACTGGTGTTGATATTATAAAAGAATTTAATTTGAAAAATGTTTATTTAATTACAGATTATGCGGAAGATATAAAACTGCAAGATGAAACAAATCAATTGCGTCTTAAATTAGTACCTAAAACAATGTTACAAATTCTACTAAAAAATAAGGATATTAGTTAGTATTGGTAAAATAAAATAGGATTTATATTTTTTAAAAGTTAATTAGATGTATGATTCTCACAAATTAGAATCATTTGTTATTAATGTTAATTAGCGGTGTTTTCTATTATTGCATCGCATCATATTTTTATATATGAATATTTACTAATTTTATAAAATGAAGATTATGGAAAAAATATTAATTAGTAGTTGTTTGCTTGGTCAAGAAGTTCGTTATCATGGAAAAGATGCTTTATGCAATCATCATGCGATATCTCCATGGAAAAGTGAAAATAGAATTATATATATTTGTCCAGAAGTTTCTGCGAGGCTTCCTGTTCCAAGACCTTAATGTGAAATTGTTGGTGGAGATGGTTACGATGTACTTAGAGGAGTAGCAAAAGTTATTTCTATTTCAAAAATAGATAGAACTGATGCTTTTATTTTAGGTGCAAATAATGCACTTAATCTAATTAAAAAGCATAAAATTAGAATTACTATTTTAAAAAGCTGTAGCCCTTCATGCGGTAATAATAATATATATGATGGGACTCACAGTGGAAAAATTATTAAAGGCTCTGGAACAACTGCGGCTCTTCTCCAAGAAAATAATGTTAAAGTGTTTAATAGACCTCTTTCGTAACCATATTTATTAGGAATATGTGGCATAATTACGGCTAATTAATAATTATGGCGATTAGCAAAAATGTATGATGAAACAATATTTGAAAAATCAAATGCGGTATTTAAAAGATTAACCGGTGTTAAAAAACAAACGTTTAAAGTTATGATAAACATTCTTATGCTTCAATGTCAAGC
>CALMTA010000122.1 GCA_937872505.1 uncultured Neisseriaceae bacterium
TATGCGCCATCGTTGTGCTCACCGTAAATTTAATCGTACTTCAGCACACAGAAAAGCAATGTTTAAAAATATGGCAACTGCTTTATTAAAGCATGAAGCTATAGTTACTACTTTGCCTAAAGCTAAAGAATTACGTAAGATTGTAGAGCCATTAATTACATTAGCAAAGAAACCATCTTTAGCTAATCGTCGTTTAGCTTTTGATAGAATCCGTGATCGTGATTTAGTGGTTAAATTATTTGATGTATTAGGACCACGTTATAACACGCGTAACGGTGGTTATACTCGTGTTTTAAAATATGGGTTTAGAGACGGAGACAATGCTCCACGTGCATTTATAGAGTTAGTTGATCGACCTGAAACAGCTACTGAAATTATTGAAGAAGAATCAAGTAATTAAATATTAGATTTTAATTTAAAATTTTATAGATGAAGCCAATTTGATATAATATCCAAGTTGGCTTTTTTTATTGCTTATTAGTATATAATAAAAATTAATATTATTAGGAAGATATTATGGGGAAATTATTAAAAATCCATTGGCTTCTTTTTTGTATTATTATTTTTGTTGTTAGCCGGTTAGTAATGCTTTATCAATATAATTTGATGAATAATATTTTACTTCATTATCATAATGATTTTTTTAAAGTAATGTGTAAATGGGATTGTGAGTGGTACATTACTATTATAAAAGATGGTTATGATGTATATCCACGTTTAACTCCAAAATTTTGGCATGGGTTAGCTAATTGGGCTTTTTTTCCCTTATATCCTTATATTGTAAAAATAGTTATTTTTTTTACAAATACACCACCTATTGCAACAGGTGTTATACTTAATCAAATATTTATTTTTATGGCTTTTATAGTTTTTTATAAATACTTAAAATTATTTGTTGATGAATTAAATAGTCGTTTTGGAGTTCTGCTTTTAGCTTTCTCACCGTTTAGCATATATTTTGCCTCTATTTATACAGAAGCTTTGTTCTTATTATTATCATTATCAGCATTTTATTTAATGAGAATAAATAAGCCTATTTTATCAGCGGTTTGTGGAGGGTTATTATCAGCGACTCGCCCTGTTGGCATAATGTTTTCTTTAACGTATTTATATTTTAATATAAAAAATAATAATAAAAAATATAAAACTATGCTAGGTTTTTTATTAACTACCAGTGGATTACTGTTATATATGTTATATTTATATTTTCATACAGGTGATGCATTGGCTTTTAAACATATTCAACAAAAATGGGGCAGGGTAGGATTTTCTACGCAATGGGCTATGCAATTATATTTAATGATAAAAGATTATCATAATTCACTTATGTTTTTAATTTCATGTATTTTATCAATATATTTATTTTTTGATAAACACATAGAAGAGGCAATTTTTAATTTGTTATGTATATTACCTGGGGTATTAACTGGCCAGATGATATCAGAAGCTAGATTTAGCGGTACATTATTTACCTTTTATTTCGGACTAGTTTTACTTGCAAAAAACTCTAGAACTTTGAAGCTTGTTTTTGCAACTTTATTTTTAATCTTTTATATATCATATTTTCTTTATTGGATGGCCCATGCTTCTTTTTTGATTTAAAATATATATTTTGGATTTTAAAGATCAGATAAATCATTTACATGATCTTCTTCATATTTAATTAAAGTTTATTCTTGAATAGGATTATTTGACTTAAACCAGTCGATCATCAATTCCTGTTGCAGTTATTTGATGATGTTGATAGTGCAGTACGCATAATTTCTGTTGCTAGTGCTGCGTTTAATAAAGTATAAGCTTCATTAAGGTTTAGTGGGTAGTCTTGAGTAATAGTACCTTCTTCAATAAATTGAGCAGCTTGTTTTTTAATTTCTTCAAGATTATATGATAATTTTTCTTGTGTCATAGTCTTTCTCCTTTAAATCATAATAAGTAATTATATATTAAAATGATTTTAATAATGCAGAATTAGTTGAATTTTTATCTAAAACAATTATTGATGCATTACTGGATATAGATCTTTGAATGTAGTTTAGAACCATATTATTATTTACTTTATTTTCTGTACTGATTAAATCATTAATAGGTAGGAGTTCATAAACGGGTAAAATTACAAATTTATTTTGATAACTATTGTTTTTGAATTGCTCTTGAACCATTTGTAGTGTTGAAATTTTTTTTATAGCAGAAAAATCATTAGGAATTGTTATAGCAGTGGTATTTTTGTCCCATATATTATCAAATTGATTTAAATCTTTCGAAGAAGATAGTATAATTATTCTTTCTTTTCTTTTTTTAATTTCACCAATAGTTAAATTATTTAAGTTTTTTGGTATTAAGTATGATCCTAATTGTTGTTCTAAAAAATCATGAAAGTTCTTAATTTCAATAGCATTCATATAACCATTTTCTGTCCATAGATAATAGTTAAAATCAATAATAATTATTTCTTCAGGATACTTGTTAATAAATTGAATTATTTGATTATTTATTTTAGATAGTTTATCTGTAAGAAAGTAATTAGAAGTGTAATAATTTTTATGTTGTTGACAAACTTGTATTTCTAAATAGCGGATTCCTTGGGATAATTGCTCACTAATATCATATTTTTGGGTATTTAAATGGTTTATAAAATTTTTAATATTGAATTGATTATTGCTTAGTAAATATTCTTTTAAGTTAGCATTAGCTGATTTTATATCTGGTATAGTTTCACCATAGCATACTTCTTCGCTGCCGTTAATTTTATAAGCATTAGCTAAATAGGAACCGGGTAGAGCTATTTGTGTAATATTTTTTTTATCAATATTTTCTTTATTAACTTGCATCCAATTAGTAGATGATGATGTACTACACGCATTTAATGTAAGTAGTATATATATAACTAAAAATAGTCGATTTTTCATAATATCCTACAAAGTATGAATTAATTTAAATAAGTATTAGCATTTAACATTTTTTCTAAAATGTTAAATAAGTATGGTTGTTCTTTCTTATTTGAAATTTCTCTAAAAATATATTTTTTAAAATGCGCCAATAAATATTCTTGGTCAAAGCCTACATGTTGTAGAGAATCTTGGGCAGAAAATCCCTCATGAATATCATTAATAGTAAATCCGTTTTTACCATCTAGAGTAATATCAAAAACAGTGACAGGGCCAAATAAATTGTGTAAATTCCCCATGATTTCTTGATAGGCGCCAACTAAAAAAACCGCTAATAAATAAGGGTTATTTTTATCAAATATGGGAAGTTTCAAGGAAGGTTCGTTACCTTGATAATCCATATAACAAGATATTTTTCCATCAGAATCACAGGTAATATCTTCTATTATTGCTCGCATTTTTGGTTCATTATTTAATTGTGTTAGAGGCATTACAGGAAATAATTGACCAATGGCCCACATGTCAGGCATTGATTGAAATAGTGAAAAGTTTACTATTACTTTTTTTGCGAGGTCTTCATCTAATAAATCGTAGAGTTCTCGGTGGCTTCTAAAACTACGATTGAGTTTTTTAAGGATTCGTAGTTTAATATGAGAAAATAGTTGTTCAGCAATAGCCCTTTTTTCTAAAGAAAGTAATCCTTTAGTAAATAGATTTTGTATGCTATCAATCGCCACGATACTTGATGAATATATTTCGTTAATTGATAGTTTATCAAATGAATCTAATAAGTTATCTAATTCGATTAAATCTTCATCATTACTTTTAACTTCTGGCACATCTTCGCCGACAACTGGTTCAACATCGACAATATCAGTTATTAATACAGCGTGGTGGGCAACTACAGCTCGTCCTGATTCAGAATATATATCCGGAACAGGGATATTATTAGCCTCTGCATTTTTTTTAATGGTGGTTAGTATTGTGTTAGCGTATTCACTTAAAGTATAATTAGTAGAATTAAAGCTTCTTGTTCTACTACCTTCATAATCAACAGCTAAGCCGCCACCAATATCAATAACTTTTAAATTTACACCCAGTTTATGTAATTCAATATAAACAGTAGACAGTTCTGTTATATAGTATTGAATATCTCGTAGATTGGCAATTTGAGATCCTTGATGACAATGAAGTAAGTGAAGATGTTCAAAGAGGTTATGTCTTTTTAATAGAGTAATTAATTCTAATAACTGAGTAGTATTTAAACCAAATTTTGATTTTTCTCCACCTGAATGAGACCATTTACCAGCAAGAACTAAAGCAAGTCGAAAACGCACACCCAAAAGAGGAGTTACATTTAATTCATTAGATAGTTCAATAATATATGTAGCTTCAATCATTTTTTCAATTACAATAGTTATATTACGTCCCAATTTTCTTGCAATAAGCGCAATTCTAATATAATCTTTATCTTTATAGCCATTACAAATAATTGGTGTTTTATTATCTTTAATAGAGGCTAATACCGCTAATAATTCAGCTTTACTTCCAGCCTCAAGACCATGATTGTCATTTTTTAATTTAAGAAAAGAATCAATAACAGTTTTATGTTGGTTAACTTTTATAGGATAAATTAAAGAATAATTAGCAGCATAATCTAATTCTTTTTTTGCATCAGCAAATGCTTTTATAATTCGTTCGGCTCTATTTTGTATAATATCAGTAAAACGTAATAAAATGGGAGCTTTAATACCCATATTTTTAATTTCATTTACTATATCATTAATAGCCAAGGGAATATCAGATAAATATTTACTGCGTTTAACTGTAATTTCCCCATTTTTATTAATATCAAAGTAGCTATTTCCCCAGCCGTGAATATTATAGAAATCACGGCTTTTTTTATAGTTCCAAGTAGATTGATTTTCATTTAATGACATTAGTATATCCATCATAAGTTAGAAGTGTTTTATATAAATCGGGACGTCTATCACGAAAAATTCCCCAACTAGCTCGTTTCTCAGCAAATTTATCTAAATCAAATTCTGCAGTAATTACAGCTTCATCATTTTCATTAGCTTCTATAATTATTTTTCCTTCAGCATCGGCAATAAAAGAAGAACCGTAAAATTTAATGTTAGTACTACCTATATGTTCAACTCCAATACGGTTAGAAGCTACGACAGGAATTAAATTAGCTGCAGCATGTCCTTGCATGCATAATTGCCAATGGTCTTTAGAATTAATCAATTTATTATGTGGTTCAGAGCCAATAGCTGTGGGATAGAATATAATTTCTGCACCTAGTAAAGCTAAACAACGTGCAGTTTCTGGATACCATTGATCCCAGCAGATACCAATCCCGATTTTTGCAAATTTGGTATTAAATACTTTAAAACCAGTATCTCCGGGGTTAAAATAAAATTTTTCTTCATATCCGGGTCCATCCGGGATATGTGATTTTCTATATATGCCAAGCAGTTCACCATTAGCGTCAATAACTGCAATTGAATTATAGCGAGCTTGATTACATTTCTCAAAAAAACTAATAGGAATAACAATATCCAATTCTTTAGCAATTTTTTTAAAATGGTTAATTGCTTGGTTATTTTCTACTTCAGTTGCAAATTTATAATAATCAGCAATTTCTTGTTGACAAAAATATGGAGTTTCAAATAATTCCTGAATTAAAATAATATTGCTACCTTGGTTTTTAGCTTCCCTAACTAATTTTTCAGCTTTTTTAATATTCTCTTGAATATTCCATATATCATTTTCATTACACGCCATTTGTGAGGCTGATACTTTAATTAATCTACTCATTTTTTGTTACCTAAAATCTTTTAAATATGCGGCATTTGTTGAGTAATACAGTGAATGTTACCGCCACCACGAATTATAACACTACCATCAACTTGAACAATTTCTCTATTAGGGTACAGTTCTTGAAGAATTCCTACCGCAATTTTATCTGTTTTTTGAGCACTATCGCCAAAAACTGGTAAAATCAAACCCCCATTTACAAGATAGTAATTTATATAACTTAAAGTTAGTCTTTCGTTATTATAATAAGTGATTGGTGGTTGAGGTATTGAAATAATTTCAAATTTTTTACCAAGAGCATCGGTAGCATTTTCTAAAATATTAAGATTTTCTTTATAAATAGAATAATTAGGATCATTAATATCATTACATGATTGCATAGCAATTACATGCGGTCTGACAAAAGTTGCTACATTATCAATATGTCCATCAGTTTCATCGCCAAATAACCCTTTTTTTAACCAAATGATTTTTTTAATGCCAAGATACTTCATTAAAACATCTTCTATTTTGGCTTTGCTCAAGGAAGGATTACGATTAGGATTAAGAAGACACTCCTCAGTAGTAATTAATGTTCCTAACCCATCAACATGAATTGAACCACCTTCTAAAATAATATCTGATTTAAAATTTTTGATATTTAGTAAGTCTAATAAACTGGTAGCTACTTTTGCATCATTTTCATAAGGGGTATATTTATTACCCCAAGCATTAAATTGCCAAGATATGCCCGCTATTTCTTTTTTATCATTAATAACAAAAGTTGGACCATTATCACGCATCCATGAATCATCATGCTCTAGGCTTATAATTTCAACTTCATTACTGCATAATTTACGAGCTTCATTTTCCAATTCTTTAGAAACAATCATACTTAAAGGTTCAAATTCAGCAATTTTATTAGCAACATTTGCATATGCTTTTTGTGCTTCTGGAAAAAGATTTTTCCAAGCCGTTTTTCTAACTGGCCATTCCATAAAGGTCCGTTGCTTTTTATGCCATTCAGCAGGCATATAAAATCCTGCTTCTGTTGGGTAATTCATTTTTTAATAATTCCTTTATCGTTAATGAATAATTTATTTAAGGTATATAACCATGATTTAGATAAACATCTAGGGCATAGCTAGCGCCTAGAAATGCCGGAAATTCATCAATTATAACAAATATAGGCATATTAGCAAGAAACGGTCTATACCTACCTTTATCCTCAAATCTACTTCTAAATTCTGATTTTAGAAAATAATTTAAAATTTTTGGAATAATTCCACCACCAATATAAACCCCACCAAATGAATTAGTAATAACTGCTAAATTAGAGGCAACAGTTCCAAGCATGCGGCAAAATGTATCAATACTCAATCTACATAACCAATCTTCTCCAGATACTCCTTTAGTGGTTATTTCAGCAGGGGTAGGAAGTGTTTTAATTTGCACTCCTCTAATACTACAATAGGCTTCATAAATTAATTGTATACCAGGACCAGAGACAAAGCGTTCAGCAGATACATGACTAAATCTTTTATGAACAAAACGCCACAATTCAATTTCTTCATCACTAACAGGAGGAAAACTAGATCTGCCTCCTTCTGCAGGAATAGCAAGATATCCACCCATAGGATTTTTAATTAATGTAGCCATGCCAAGACCGGTACCAGGGCCAATAATAGCAATAGGTTTATCAGGGTTTGCTTTGAGAAGTCCACCAACTTTTACTAATTTTTTTTTATTTATATGTGGAATTGATAAAGCAAGTGCATGAAAATCATTTAAAAATATTGTGCTATCCATATTAATTTCTGTTCTAATTTCGCTCATAGATTGCCCATGCCAAGGGCTATTTACCATAAATAGAATATCATCAATCATTGGGCTTGGTACAGATAAAGCTACATGATGAACTGAATCTAATAAAGATATTTCTTCTAAGTAACTTAAAATAGCATCTGATAATTTTAAATGGTTTTTAGATTCTATAACATGAGTAAATTCATATTTGTATGGTTCAGTTTCAATACTAAATCGTGCATTAGTTCCGCCAATATCGGCAATTAATCTAGGATATAAATTTTTGTTGTTTCTCATATAAAATAAGTTCCTTAATTTCCATTTAAAATAATTTATTAATGCCAATACACACTAATATCATCTCTTTTATCTAATAAATAACTTATTGGATAACTAAGATTCGTACTTAAAATAGATTCTTTAAACACATTTAGTTTAATTTCATTAGTTATACTTAAAAATAAACGAGAGATATTTACAAGACCATTTAATGATAAAGTGATTCTTTGATATTTTGCACTTATTGGATTAGTAATTAAATATTTATTTTTAGTATGTAGTGCTTCGTCTAGTGCTG
>CALMTA010000123.1 GCA_937872505.1 uncultured Neisseriaceae bacterium
TAATACCGCTGTCTATAATTTTATATATAGATGGCGGTATTTTAATATGAGTTTACTTTATTTATTATTAATGATTTATGCTATTTATTTAAGTATAAATAAAAGCTCTTTAAGACATATTATATATTTTATAGCTTTATTAATATCTTTACTTTCTATATTTGTAAATCCTTATGCTATCATAAATATAATAATATTATTATTTATATTTAATTTATCTGTAATTGATTATAAAAAAATTATAAATAATGAATTTTATTACGTACCTTTGATAAAAATTATTGATAATCGTATTTGCTACGAATTGATAGTGCTTATATTTAAATATAAATTTATAATTAGACTTAAATATTAAATAACAAGATAAAATTGCGAGGTGCTTGTAATGGTAACTGGTCAGTCTCATAAGCTGTTCGATAAAAGTTCGACTCTTTTCTTCGCAACTCTAAGCTACTTATAATATCTACAAAAAAAAAATTATGGTATTTTACAAAAAGTAGTTTTAAATCTTAGTTTACTTATAATACTTACACAATTAGCTCAATTGGTAGAGCAAAAGACCCACTCTCTTTAGGTAACAGGTTCAACTCCTGTATTGCACGTAAAGTAAACTTAAATCTTATTTCACTTATAATCCACAAAAAGCTTAGGTTCGATCCCTAAAAAATCCACCGACAAAAGGATTTTACTTTTGGTAGTAAAAACAAGTGAAATTAAATCTTATCACACTTATAATTTAATACTTTAGGTTAAAAGCCTGAGAATCGCCTCCAATGATTTTTTAAACAAGTGTGATTAAATTATAATATACTTATAATAACTAAAATAAAATTTACTGGAAATTTAAAAAAGTATATTTAAATCTTGAGTTACTTACAATAATAATAAAAATATCAGATTTTCAATCTGACTCCATTTAAAGTAATTCTAAATCTTAAAACACTTATAATAAACATTAAAAATGTGCGCCCAATACTGCAAATTATAAAAGTGTTTTTAAACCTTAACTTGCTTATAATATTTAACGCTCATTGAGCATTTGACTTGTAAACAAACTTAAAGCAAGTTTAAATCTTATCTTACTTATAATCTTTAAAAACGATTATTGGTTAATCATTTGTCTGCAAAACAAACTTAGCGGTTCAAATCCGTACAAAGTAAGATTAAATTTTATAGTAATAAATAATATTAAAATTGTTTTGATATATTAAATAATTATAATACCTTTATAAAAATATTGAATATGAAAAGTAAAGAAGTGTTAAAGATACTTAATGTTACACGACAAACATTAACAAGTTATGTTAAAAAAGATAAAATTAAAGTAATTATCTTACCTAATGGATTCTACAATTATAATGAAGATGATGTTTATAAATTGATAGGTATAGTAGGTGAAAGAGAGAGTGTAATATATTGTCGTGTATCTACACAAAAACAAAAGCATGACTTAATTAATCAAGAAATGTTGTTAAATGAATTTTGTGCAAAAAATGATATAATAATAAATGATAAATTTATAGATATTGGTAGTGGCATAAATTATGACAGAAAAGAATTTAAACGTCTTTTGGATAAAATTATGGAATATAAAATAAAACTTGTTTACATTACTTACAAAGATAGATTAAGTCGAATTTCATTTGATATGTTTAGTAAACTATTTTCTCAGTTTGGATGTTCTATTGTTGTGATTAACGACACAGAAGATAAACAAACTATTGAGCAAGAAATATTTAGTGAAATTATCTCACTTTTACATTGTTTTTCGATGAAAATGTACTCTTCAAGACGTAAAAAGAAATTAGAATTAGTTAAGCAAGATTTAGAAAATGATATAGACTGATGCAGCAAGTAGAAAGACATATTAAATATAGCGATAATAAATTAACAGACATTTGCTTTAAAAGTGCACGTCTATTTAATTTTATTACTTACCATTATAGACAAGCTATATTTGGTGAACAATTATATTTTAGTGAATTTGAAATATCTAAATTATGTTCTGAATTTAATCAAGAAGATTATCGAAAACTTCCTGCACAAACTTCACAGCAGGTAATAAAACAAGTGTTTAATAACTTTAAATCATTTTTTGCAGCAAAAAAAGTATACTTAAAAGATAATTTAAATTTTTCAGGTAAACCGAAACTACCTAAATATAAAAATAAAAATGGATTAAATTTGGTGATATTTACAAATCAACAAGTAAAAATTAAAAAAGGGTTTATTCATTTTCCAAAAAGTACAGGAATCAAACCACTTAAAACAAATGTTACAAAATTAGTACAAGTACGAATTGTACCACAGGCAACTTGTTTTTATATAGAAGTAGTTTATGAAAAAGAAGAAATAGATTTAAAGATATCAAAGGAAAACATACTAAGTATTGATTTAGGATTAAATAATTTAATTGCAACTGTAAATAATGTAGGATTGTCTCCTTTCATTATTAATGGCAAACCGTTGAAATCTTTTAATCATTGGTATAATAAGAAAAAAGCTAAGCTAATGTCTTATGTTGGAAATAAAGGAATATCAAAACGAATTAAGCAAATCACGAATTATAGAAACAATTATGTTCAAGATAAAATGCACAAAGTATCAAGATTTGTGATTGATTACTGTGTAGAAAACAATATAGGAACAATAGTTATAGGAAGAAATAAAGGTTGGAAGAATGAAATAAATTTAGGAAATAACACCAATCAAAGATTTGTAGAATTACCTCATTTAAAACTTATTCAACAACTAACTTATAAAGGTAAATTAGTAGGTATTATTGTAATTGAAACAGAAGAAAGCTATACTTCTAAAATTGATCATTTAGCTAAAGAAGAAATGAAATACCAAATTAGCTATTTGGGCAAACGTAAAAAGAGAGGTTTATTTCAATCAAGTGTTGGTAGATTGCTCAATGCAGATTGTTCAGGCGCAATAGGTATTTGTTTAAAAAAGTATCCTGCGATTCTCCATGAGATAGTGGGTAGTGGATTAGTGTTTAATCCTTATAGTGTTAATATTTTTTAATACTATTTAATAATTTTAATAAAATTAATAACATCACTTATAATAACAAAACAGACTATTAAATAGTCACCATACTGTCCCTTTGGCTTAACAAGTGATATTAAATCTTAGTTTACTTATAATATTTAAAAACAATTTATCGGTTATATAAAATAGTAGTAAACTTAAACCCTAACATACTTATAATTTTTAATTACAAAAATTATCTAGCTTTTTTAAAAGTATGTTTAACTTGCAGATGTAATTCAAATGGAAGAATACCTCTCTTCTAAAGAGGTCGTTAGGGGTTCGAATCCCTTCATCTGTACAATTTTTAATCTTAACACACTTATAATATTTAAAAATCGGTTACATTTTTAAAGTGTGTTTAAAATGCCGTGGTAGCTCAATTGGCTAGAGTGCGTAAATAAAGTAGTTGCACTACTTATAATATTTATAAATTCCTTTTGGTGGACGAAGTTGAGGGTTCGAGTCCCTCCCACGGCACAATGAATTACTTATAATAAACAAAAACTTAGGTACGTTTAAAGTAATTCTAAATCTTAATCTACTTACAATCTATATAAAAAAGGTTAACTTTTTGGATTTCAACGTCTAAAAAAGTGGTTCAATCCCACAAAAAAAGTAGATTTAATTTATTTTTTCACTTATTAAAAATCACACAAGTGAATTTTAAAGAAAAACAGCAGAAGCTAAAAGAGGGTAATCCCTTTTATGGCTTAAAGAGTCTTCTCTCATTAATACATGAAGAGAAAAATGTGTCACCATACATTTTAAATGCATGGAATGAAAGTAAAAGTGATAAAGAAAAAAGAGAATTATTTAACATAATAATGTTTAATATAGGTAGTGTAGATAGAAGCAATAATGTTTTTAGAAAAAACAAAATAGAAAACGGAGGAAAAAGTATAAATGATCAATGGATAGTATATTTAAGATTTTTATTAAAAAATAACGTAGCTCAATTTGTTGAATTTTTAAAATATCAACCTGAAATAGGTTGTTCTTTATTTTTTGAATTTGTATCTCCAAGAGAGTTTATGTATTATCAAATAAAAACTCAGCCTAAAACTAAAAGAGTTATAGGTTCATGGGGTTTATTAAAAGAAATTATAGATAATAAAGATGAAAGTATTTATAATACTTTATTAGATACAATAGAAAATTATATAAGAAACGGTAGTGAGTTTCAAAAATGGCAAATGGCTAAAATGATACATACTCCTAAGTATTCTAAAAGACAAAAGAAAAATAAAGAAGGAAATATTGTTGAAGGAGGAAGACCTTTACAAAAAGAAACTAAAGATAAATTTGATGCTTATGAAACATTATGTGATGATATATCTAAAAGAATGGATTGGTATGTAATTGATTATGGTAATAATAAAAAATATACTGGATTTTTAGAATGGAGAAGAGAATTTATTAAAAATACTGAATATGTATTATTTTCTAGTAAAAATATCAGTAAGAAAGACCAAACAGAATTTTTAGAATGGTTAAATACATTACCTGCTGGAAGCAGATATAGAGTAAAAAGAAGATTAAGTAATCCTGCTAATGAAGTAAAATATAAAACATTAAAACAATGGTTTAATGTATGGGAAGAATATAAAAAAGAGAAGCAAAAAGAAGTAAGAATATTAGAGGAAAAAGCTAAAACAGTAGGATTAGATGCTGATGAAAAAGTACAATTGCATAAAGCAAATAAAGAGGCTAAAGTTAATACAGGTGCTGATACAGTGGGTAAACACGCTTTAGAGTTTTTATCAGGTCGTACAGACGATGTTACTACCGATGCTTTAGTTAAAAAAAGTAAATTAGATGTTCCTGTTTTACTTTGTGTAGATATTTCAGGAAGTATGGGATGGTCAGTAAGTATTAATAATGTTAATTATTATCCTCGAGATGCAGCAAGATTAATATCTACAATGATTATGTTAAAGAATCCACCTTCTCATAGAAATTTATTAATTACATTTGGAAGTGAAGCTACTTGTTATACAGATAATGCACAAGGAACATATAAACAAAATAGATTTATGACAGGTAAAAATGTAGCTGTAAAAACTTTGGTTGATACTACTAAAACATTTATGGAAAATTATAATAATTTATCTAATATTATAGGTTCTTCTGGAGGAGGAACTAATGTGGCAATTATAGCAGATAAAATTAAAGAATGGGTAAAAAATGATGATGGTATATCAGAAAGTGTAAAAACAGAACAATTAGCAGAATATCAAATTATATTAATTGTTTCTGATAATGAGTTTAATAATAGTAGTACTCAACAATCGTCTTTATTACAGTTTAAACAAAAATTATATCAATATTTTGGATGGAATGGCGTAATAGCTATATGGGATACAGCAGTAACTAGTAATAATAAATCTTCTTATTTTGAAAATATAGATAATGTAGTGCATATTACAGGAACTGACCCTAATGTATTAAATCAGCTTTTTAGCAAATTATCAGATATAGATATAATTGATGTTTATACTATTTTAAAAAGCATCTATGAAAGTAATAGATGGAACCTTATAAAACAATATACAGTATAAAAAATAAAAACCCACATTGAAATATATGTGGGTTTTTTAATTAAATTTAAAAAAAAAATAACATGAACATTAGTTTAAACAATGGTGTGCTAACCATAAATAGCAAAAAAGTTTTGTCAGTTGTATTTAATGATAATACAACTATGGAGTTTCCTTCTAAAAATTTGAATAATATTCATCTTAATAAAGGAGTTTTTTACATAAATGGCAAAGAGGTATCTTCAGTTACTTTTACTGATAATACACTTACTCATTTTCCTATTAAAGACGATAATATATTTAGTCTTAATACATCAGATTCTGATTCTAATATAGATATTACAGGAAGTAATATTACAATAAGTGGTGGTAAAAATATAATATCTGGTAATATTAAGTGTGGTGGAGATTTTCATTTAGGAGATAAATAAAAATAAATGAAAGTAAGATTATTAACTAAAACTGTAGGAGCAATAGGAACTGAATATGAAGGTAAAACTATTGACGAAATTATAACAGGTATAGCTCGTATATCTTCATCAAGAGAAATTAATGAATTATTTGATGAACCTCATAAATTATTACGTCATTGTGTATCTTATGGTCATTGGAGTGTATTTACTACATGTAATTTAGGATTTGAAATTACGACAAGTAGAGCAATGGGACGTGAAATTTTACGTCATAAAAGTGCAGAATTTCAAGAATTTTCTCAAAGATATTCATCAGCTACAGAATTTGAAGATGTTGAATTGCGTGAACAAGCTGCAAATAATCGTCAAAGTTCCACTGAAATAATAAATCCTGTTATATATGACGAAATGTATATGAGAATAGATGCAAATAACTTTGTAGACTTAACTATAAAAGGTGTTAATGAAGCATACCAAATATTATTAGAAAAAAATATAGCTCGGGAATGTGCAAGAATGATTTTACCTGAAACAACTCAAACTGTTATTTATATGAATGGTAATATTCGCACATGGATAACTTTTTTTAATCAAAGATTACATCAAACTGCCCAAAAAGAAATTCGACTTGTTGCAGAGGCAATTAAAGATATATTTATTCAAGAATGTCCAATAATAAGTAAAATGCTATTTAATTTTGAAGATGCTTACGATATACATATTTTAGATAAAGTTATATTAGAAAAATTTGGAGTTTTTGATATTATTAAAGATAACAAGTTTAAAAAAATTAAAAAATAAATGAGTAAACACTGCCAAATTATGAAACGTATGAAAGAGTTCTATGAGCTTAGATCTCAAACATACTTAACAAGAAGAATACCCGTCATTATGAGAATTGACGGCAAGGCATTCCATACGTACACTAAAAATCTTGACGAACCTTTTGATGAAGGTTTAATTGAAGATATGCAAAAAACAGCTATATATCTTTGTAAAAGTATACAAGGTGCTAAATGTGCTTATGTACAATCTGATGAAATTAGTATTCTTATTACAGATTATGATACTTTACAAACTGATGCCTGGTTTGGTTATAATGTACAAAAGATGACTTCTATTAGTGCTTCTTTAGCTACAAGTAAATTTAATCAATTCAGACAAATTAGAAATTTCTTAGATAAAAATAATTTTTTTAAAAGAATGTTACAAGAAGATTTTAATATAATTAATGCTAAAGGATGCTTTAAACATAAAGGAAAAGTTATACAAAAATTTCAACAAGAAGTTGGTGATTTAGTATTAGCAAACTTTGATTCAAGAGTGTTTAATTGTCCTAAAGAAGAAGTTTCTAATTATTTTTTAGCAAGACAAAAAGATGCAGTTAAAAATAGTATAAGCTCGTTATCCCAATCATTATATTCGCATAGTGAATTGAATAGAAAGAATTCTAATCAAAAGCAAGAAATGTGTTTTCAAAAAGGACACAATTGGAATGATTTACATTTTAGTAAAAAGAGAGGTAGTTTTATTGTTAAAAATACTTACGTAAATGATAAGTTGGCTTTTCAAGAAAAATATGAATATAATATAGGTGATATCTGGTATCAAGAAAATAATAATAGGTTATTAGAATGGGCTGAAACAACTGATGGTAGTGTAGACTGGTGCGATGTAAAAATTGAAAAAATTAGAAGTAAATGGGAAGTAATAGAAACTCCTTTAACTTTTCATCATAAAAATTTTGAAAAATGGCTATAAAAAGATTAACAGCGATAGAAATTATAGATGAAACTGTAGAGTTTTATTCTAATAATGATAGGTGTATTACTGAAAAGGACGGTTGTGTTTATTTAAATGAAAAGAATCAAAAATGCGCTCATTCACGGTGTTTAAAAGAAAATTACTTACGAAAAGTAATTTATATTGATTATAATTTTGAACACAATGCAAGTGAAATAATACAGAAATTTAAAGATAATTGTCATTTACCTAAATACCGTGGTCAACTTCCTAAGTTTTGGGATCAAATACAAATATTACATGATGATTCTATTTATTGGATAGTAGATGAGGTTACTAATAAAAATGTATTAACAAATAAAGGATTAGAGTATGTCGAAGCATTAAAAAAAGAATATGCGATTAACTAATGAACAAATAATAGCTTTAGAAAGAATTAAAGAAGAATTAGCTAAACCTATATATAAAGATAATCCCAAGCTTAATTTTATAAAAGAAGATAATACTTTAGATGCTGATTATTTAATCTATGTTAAAATAAATCATGAATTAAGTAATATTATTATACATCCTGATGGACAATTAGCAGTATCTTTAATAACTAACAAAAAAAGAAAGTTAATTTTTATTGATGATGATGAACATCAATATTCAAAAGCTGTATTTTATTTTTTACAACTTTAAAAATAATAATTATGTTGACTGAAATGACATTTAAAAAATTTGTCAAAAAATATAAACCTGTAAAGAACAGTTTAAATCCTGATGCTTCTTTATGTGGATATATGTTTGAAACATTTGGTGATGAAAAAGATAAAGTTTATAGTACATCTTGTTTTAATATATGGACTCTATTAGATGATTTTGAAACAATCATAAATGGATTTCACTTTGCTAATAGATTAGGTTATTTAATAACAGAAAATTCTTGGAAAAATAATGAAGAAATAAATGTTATTGTAGAAGATAATGAGCCTACTATAAAACAAGATATGCTTGGTAAAACTCCTGCTATAGGAGATTATATAGGATTTAATCCTCCCTGGTATAAAGGATTAGTTTACGGTACATGTATAGGATTTACCAGAGCTGGTTTACCTAAAATAAATAATATAAGTGACAGTAGAAATACTATGCAACATCGCTTAAATAAAGAGGGGTATTATACACCAAAAACAGGGTTTTTTATAATTAACAAAGAAATTCCTGTAAAAGAAATTAAAATTGAAACTGAAAATATATTATCTGCTGATGAATTTATAAAAGAATATTTAAAACAATCTCCTGATAATGTAGATTTAACGGTATTAATGAAAAATTTTGCTAAATATCATTTAGAAAAAGCTATTGATAAAATTTCTGATAAAAATTTTAGAAATATGAGTGATTATTTTATTTTAAAACATATTAAAAACGCATATACGGTAAATAACATAATATAATAATTATGGATATCACTAAATTAGAAAATTTAAGCTCACATGAAAGTAGAAAATATTCTTTAAAAAGGAAATCTGAAAATAATTCTTATAAAACTCCTTGGACATTTAATGATAAATTAGCTTATAGAATTTTAAAAAAGTATTTGAATAAATCTTTTAATGATGCTAATAGTGAATTTTGTAAAAGAAAAAAAGTAGAAGATGATACTACACTATTAGATAAAATTGAGCGTTCTGTATTACTAAGTGATTTTGTTAAAAAATATACAGTGACTTATCATGTTGATGATGAAGGTATTATTAGAAGTACTAAAAAAGCAATTAAAAAATTATATGTAATAGATAGCTGGGATTTAGTGTATGAATGGATTACTTTAGAAAATGGTATTAATAAAAGAAAAGCTATTAAAGGTGAAATATTTGAATTTGAATATAAAGACCACAGATATTGGAAAGAATATTATCGTCAACGAGCTTTAAAAAGAAAGGCTAAAAGAAATAAATTAAAAAATGAAAATAGCTGATATTAAGTATTGTTGGGAAAATAATATTCCTTTAGTATGGAATGATTCTAATCCAATTAAAGGTACTGATTATACTATAACTTGGATTGAAGATATTGTTTCTGATTTTGATGATTATACTCCTATTTTAATACAATATGGTAATAATAGTGAAGCACAAGTATTTTCACATGAAATTTCAAAAAAGAAAAAACAAAAACAAAAAACATGACAATTTTAATCATTCTGTTTTTCTGTCATTTTTTGGCAGATTTTACTCCTTTGTCAACACAAAAAATGCTAAATGCGAAAGCATTAGGAACACCTTTAATGCCTATATGGGAACATGCTTCTGTACACAGTAGCTTAATGATGATCCCCTTATATATCTTTACTAAAGATATATGGTTTACTTTTTATTTAATGGGCTTTCAAGCACTTACTCATTTTATGATAGATGTTTGGAAAGGTAAAATGAATTTAAGGTTTCCTATATGTAGAGATAATACTAATAAAGCTCATTGGATATTGTTCGGTTTTGACCAATTTCTACATGCAGTAGTTATTATTATTATGTATTATTTAATTATAAATCAATAAAATATTATAATGACAATTCAAGAAGAGTTACAAATTTATCAAAGAGCTTTGTCAAATTATCAAGTACTTAATGATCTTAATAAATTTGGATTTTGTCATTATTTTGATCATGCTGAAAATATTTGTGTATATGGTGATCTTTTTGAAGAACGTCTTCCTATTTTATATAGTTTTAATAGTTTTAAAAATAAGAACTGTGATAATACTTATTGGTTTGTAAGAGGAGATATTAAATCAAGAGCAGAATTACTTAGAAAAGCTATTAAAAAATGTTTAGAGTTAATTAATAATAAAGTAATTAATCCTTATTATGTTACTGATAAAATACATAATTTATTAAAAGAAAAAGGATTAATTACACATGAAAAAAATGATAAATATGAATTATGGTTTGTAATAAAATTATTAAGATTAAATAATGTTATTATTTATCCTGTATTAAGGTTTAACTCTGATTTTCCTAATATAGTAAAAGGGTGGTCATGCGTTATTAATATAATGGATAATGATCAAGTAACTATGTCAGTAGGTGGAAAATTTGCTCAAAAAATATATAAAACATCAGAAGAAGCAGAAATAGCTGGAATTAAACATTCCTTAAAATATTACATTTAAAAAAAAACATCATGGGAAAGACAGGTAAAATTTCAAGAAAAATGAAAAAAGCAGCTTTAAAAAAGTCAATTAAAATGGCTAATGCTGCTAAATACGCTGCTTGGAAAGCGGCAGGACAAAATAGCAAATCAAAAAGATTTGTAGCGAAATTACAAAAAGAAAAAATTAAAACTGTTAAACATTTAACTGATAACTGTGGTAATATAGGTTGTCGAAAATGTGATCCTTGTAAAATATTTGTATTAAAACCTAAAAATAAAGGTAAATTAGATATATATAAACACAATATAGTGTTTAATATGGTAAAATAAAAAGTATTAATTTTGAAAATAATAAGCAAGTTTAAAGACTACTACGATTTTCTTCAAGGTACTTATGGTGTAGATGAAAAACTTATTTTAGATAGAACTACTTTTACACCAACAAGTCCTTATTTCTCTGAAAATAAAGTAATATCCTTATATATAGGAGAATGGTTAATACAAGGCTTATATAATAATGGTAAATTTTATTATGGTAAAAATGTAGAACCATTTAATCAAAAACCTAAACGAAGAATTTTTTCATTAAATGAAATTAATGATAAAAAATTATATTATTTTATACCTACTAATTATTATCCTGTGTCTTGTTTAAAAGAGCCTAAGTATTTAGGTGATGACTCTCCTACATGGAAAGAAGATTGTCCAATATTAATTCAAGGTTATACCGCTAACAGTTATGGAAAACATCCTATTTTAAAAGATTATAATGTTTCTCAAATTTTACCTCCTGAAAAAATATGGACGATATTATCTGAATGGTTAGGAAAACAAATAAGTAATAGAGAACCTATTGTACCAATTGGTGATGATAAAATCAGAATTGAATCTCATGGATTTGATTTAAAAACTTCTTTTCGTAAATCAAAAAAAATAAATAAATAAAAAATGAAAAAACTCTTAATTTTAACTGTACTTTTACTTACAATAATAAGTTGTTATGATGTGTCTGAATCACGAGCAAAATTGTCTTCAGAAATAGGTACAAATAATATTTATAGTATAGATAAAACTAATCATATAGTATATAGTGATACTTCTGTTTATCATTATAAAACTACAGAAAGTGGAAAAGTTATATATATGTTTAAAATTAAATAAATGGAACCAAAATATTTAGGAGACGGAGTTTATGTAAACTTTGATGGTTATCATATCAAAATTGCAGTTAATGACCATAGAAACGTTGTAGCTTACTTAGACAGTGATGTTATGACCTAGTTAATAAAATACCATAATAAGGTTTTAAGCCTCTCTAATCAAACAAATGCCGTTGTAGAGGAAGAAACAGACAATGATAATTTACCTTTTTAAAATAAAAAAATGAAATTAAACTTTAAAATCAAAGATAACAGTATTAATTATACTTGTACTGTTGTAAAAATAGAACATCTGTTTCCAATAGAAGGAGCAGATAAAATTCAAAGATGTAATATTTTAGGTAATGATATTGTAGTTTCTAAAGAGCTACAAGTAGGAACTATTATGCTATATTTTGTTTCAGGAACACGATTAAATCCTGATTATTGTAAATTTAATAATTTATATTCGGATAGTGCTTTAAACATAGATGATAAACAAAAAGGATATATTAACAACAAATGTAAAGTATCTGCTGTAAAACTTCGTAATGTTATATCAAATGGAATGTTAATGCCTTTAGAAAGTTTAGATGCTTTTCATTTAGATATTAAAAATAGTTTAAAAGTTGGAGATAGTTTTACTGATATAAATGAATATTCTATTTGTGAAAAATATATTGTAGTTGTTAAAGAAAATACACATTCCCCAAATAAATTAAAAAATGTAAAAAGATTTAATAGATTAATTGATGATTATTTTCAGTTTCATAACTGTACTGAACAACTTCCAAAAAATATACATAAATTAAATCCTGACGATATAATTGGTATACATTATAAAAAACATGGTGTTTCAGCAGTCTTTGCTAATATTCCTACATTAAGACCTTTAAAATGGTGGGAAAAATTATTGAAAAGATGGGGAGTTAAAATTGAAGATAAAGTTTATGATATTATATATAGTTCGAGAAAAGTTATTAAAAATAAATATATATATTCAAATAAATCTGATTTACCACAATCAAAGGATATTTGGGGTGTTGTAGATAAAGAAATAGGACATTTAATACCTAAAAATTGGAATGTTTTTGGAGAAATAGTTGGTTTTACACCTAAAGGGTCTTCATTACAACCTCGTTATGATTATGGTTGTAAACAAGGTGAACACAAATTTTACGTATATAAAATTAGTATAGTTAATCCTGATGGTAAATTAATATATTTAACAGATAAACAAATTCAAGAATGGTGCGACAGTGTTGGATTATTATTTAGCGATACCTTATTATATTATGGTAGAGCTATTAATAGATACAATTTTAAGCCTACTAAAAATGATCCATGGACTGTTGAAAAATGGAGAGAAAGATTTTTAGAAGTATTAAAACATACTTTTACAGAAAAAGATTGTAAAATGTGTGTAAATAAGGTGCCTATGGAAGGAATTGTACTTAGAATTGAAAAATTGAATAAATACGAAGCATATAAACTTAAATCGCAAGCATTTTTCTTATTAGAATCAAAAGCACAAGATAATGAAGTTACTAATTTAGAAGATAATCAAGATGAATCCTAAAATAGAATATGTATTAATGCCTGCAATATGGTATCAAGAATTATCATTAGTTAAACAGAGCAGTAAGCATTTACCTATAAATTGTGCTAAAGGTATAGTACTTTATGGACCATCTTTTGAAATAATAAGGTCACTTATGTTTAGTTTAAAAGGATTAGTTACATCAGAAAAAGATGTTGGTAAATTTGTAGAAGGATTTGTAACTAATTTACATAATTTTGTTGATAAACAAACAGCATATGATATGGCAGTAAGAGCAAATCAACCTGTTAAATCATCAGGACCAAACTTAACTTATAAAGATTTATTA
>CALMTA010000124.1 GCA_937872505.1 uncultured Neisseriaceae bacterium
AATGAAAGGTGCCAGCTCGACAATTGCGGCATTTACCACAAACAATATGACCTTCTCCAGAAACTCTATCACCTATTGTTAAGTCACGATAAACATTAGCACCTATTTCTACTATTTCTCCTACAAATTCATGTCCCACATTCATAGGAATAGGAATAGTTTTTTGCGCCCATTCGTCCCATTTGTATATATGCATATCAGTTCCGCATATTGCAGTTTTTTTAATTTTAACAAGAACCTCATCACCTTTAATTTTAGGCATATCAATTTCATTTAAAGAAAGTCCGGGTTCTTTTTTTAGTTTTGATAAAGCTTTTATAGTACGCATATGTGTCCTTTTAAAAATTGTTAGTTTTATCAATATTATTTTGGGTATTAAAAGTAGAAAATTCAAGAGATTTCAATTCTCTTGTAGAGTTAAATAATTCTGTTAAACTTATTTTTGCATAACCTAAACTATTGTAATCTTTAATATATAAATTCATATTAGTAATATCTTTGATTACAGACCATTGAGTATAATCTTTAAAAATCATATTATGAGTTGTTTTTTGTTGAATAGTTCCTAGTGGAATATCTACATTATTTAATATATGAGACATTAGAATTACTCCAGATATGGCATTTATTGGTTTATCAGCAAAGTAAGAAATGGCTACTGTTTTAATAAATCTAGATGGTGGAGTATAATCTCCTGGAATTCCAAAAAAGCCATTGCCATTCCCTGTTTCTAATATAGTTTTACCATCAATTTTCTTATTTATGTAATTTTGATTTGTTAAACTTATATAGTTTCGTAAATTTGTTAAATGCCAATCATATGTTGGGCTATTAGTTACAACTTGACTTAGATTGTCATATATTTCAGTTTTACCTTTAATAAATTCAATAACAATACTTTTGCCGTCTTTATCATGTAATACGATATGAATGGGAGCAATACCGATTGGAGCAATAGATTCACCCCAAACATTTACATTGGAAATGGCTTTTTTTACATCTCTTACGGAACTAAAGTTGCCTAAAATCCACATAGCTAATTGAACATTGGAAATATATTTTTTATAATCTTTTAGCTGTGGATTTATATATTGAGTTTCAGGGAGCCATAAATATTCTAAAGTTAAGCCTTTTTCATTAATTCCGTCAGGGGTAATGTTATTATCGCCCATAACTATAATAGCCAGATAGGCATATTTGTTATTCCATTGAAAGCTTTTAGAATTATCAGGAGCAGTTGCAAAAAATTGTTGATTACGAGGGAAAATTTTTATTTTAGGTTTAGTTTCAATAGCAAAGTCCATTGTTCTACCAATAATAGTTGAATGGTCTTTAGCTATAATCTGAACATCGGTACAAGCAAAACTATTACTAATAAATAAGAAAAAAATAAGAATATAATAAATTTTTATTTTTTCATAAAATATTTTCATAGTTATTACCTCTAAACAAACTTTATTAAATAATAATTTTCATTTCCTTGCCAACTGTTGTAAAAGCAGTAATTGCTTGATTGATTTGTTCTAAAGTATGTTTTGCTGACATTTGGGTTCTAATGCGAGCTTTTCCTTTAGGTACTACGGGATAAGAGAATGGGATTACAT
>CALMTA010000125.1 GCA_937872505.1 uncultured Neisseriaceae bacterium
GGCGTAGCGTAAGTAATGCCGTTTTGTTTTACAAAAAAGTGATTTTCGTGAAAAACCTAATAAAAGTTCCACTCCTAAGGAATAAAATTTATGTAAATTATTAATAATAAACCACCCTTGAATTGCATTATTACCAAAACCAATCCCTGGATCTAAAATAACTTGTTCTAATGGAATATTGCAATCTTTATAATCATTTAATTTTTGTTGCATCCATTCATAAATATAATTAACTGGATCAGTATTAATATCTATTAAAATATTTTTGTTAGCAGGAAGAGATAAACTATGCATAGCTAAATACCTTTTTTTATTATCTATAATACAATTTTTTACTAAATCTAATGGTAGATTTCCTGAAACGTCATTAATTATATCTATATCCCATTCACAAAATTTAGAAATCGTATTTACATGATAGCTATCAAGACTAATTAAAAATTTATATTGTGATTTTAAAGCTACAGCCTCTTTAAGAATATTTTCTAAGCGCTTAATTTCTTCATTATCCTCAACAAACTTTGCTCCTGGACGAGTTGACTCTGCACCTATATCAATAATTGTAGCCCCATTATTAAAATGTTCGACAATCCTTTCAAGTGCCTTATCAATTTGATTATATTTCCCTTTTTCAGAAAAAGAATCTGGTGTCATATTAATTATTGCAAAAATATCTGCTAGATAATCAAAAGAACGAATAATAGTTTTATTCCATTTTATTAATGCTCTACCATTTTTTACTTGCAATGACTCCATTTCATAATTAATAAAATCTAGCGACTGCTCTATTTCACTTTCACCCCAAGCAAATAGTATTTTTTCTAAAATGCTTAATTCTAAAATATTATCTGCTGGCATAAACATTTTAATATCATTTGTTTTTTTTTTAATATAATTAGGCATTTTAATTACGAGATAAAAATAATCCTCTAAAATGTATAATGAAGATTTGTTAAATTTTTCTTGTAAATTACGTAAAAAATATCTTAGATATTTTTTTTGTCTAGATTTGATCAAATAAAATTTATTTTTATTAAAGGTATTTTTCATTATTAATGTTTAGACAAAACTGATCTAATTATAAAACATTCATTATCAGGAATATTTTTTAAAAGATTAGCAATAGTGGCGTTTAATATGGGGTGTATTAAATGGGGTTCAATATCAATTAAAGGTTGAAGTACAAAATCACGTAAATGCGCTCCAATATGAGGAATTTTCAAAAACTGTTCAACATAATTAATATTTTCATAAAATATTATATCAATATCAATTACCCTAGCTCCATTTTCAATATTTTTATTCTTTCCCATCAGTTTTTCTATTGTTATAATTTTAGCTAATAACTCTTGTGGATTTAAAGTGGTATAACCAATAATAGCAGTGTTATAAAAATTATCTTGTTGTGTATTACCATACGGTCTAGTTTCGTAAAAACCCCCTATTTTTATTTTAGTAATACATTCATTTAAAAGCTCAATGGCACAAATTAATTGCTTATAAGGCAAGTCTAGGTTAGACCCCAACGCTAATGCTACTTTAAATTGCCTCTTACTAAAATAACTCACTTTTATTTCTCGTGCTTTTACTCCACAAATTGCTGGTTTTACAATATTAATCTCTATATTTTTAATAATTTCATACTTAGTCAATAATTTATTAGCAATAAATTGAGCTAAACTCTCAAGCAATTTATATTGGGTTTTTGCCACAATAGATTTTACAAATTCAATTAACTCATCATAGTTAACAGTTTCTGTTAATTGATCTTGAGTTACCCAATCATGCTCATTCAAGTGTGCAATAATATCAATTATTAGATCTTGGAAAACATTACGTTCATATTCGTAACAGCCAATTATAGTTTTACAAACTACTCCTTCAATCTTAATTTGCATTATAATTTTCTATCGTTTTTATCGCTAATTGTAAATCTACCCACGCATCTTTTTTGGCTTCTGGATTACGTAATAAATATGCAGGATGATAAGTAACTATTACGGGAATATCATTAAACTTATAAACTTTCCCCCTTAATTTACCTGTAGCTAAATCAGTATTTAATAAAGTTTGACTAGCAAACCTACCCAAAGTTACTATTATTTTTGGTTTTATTAAATCAATTTGACTAAATAAAAAATTTTGACAGGCATTAATTTCTGTTTTCTCCGGATTACGATTATAAGGAGGCCTACATTTTACAACATTGCAGATATACGCGTCATTTTGTGGAGATAGCTTCATAGCGGCAATCATTTTGTCTAACAATTGCCCTGAAACCCCTACAAAAGGCAGCCCCTGTTTATCCTCTTCTGCCCCGGGTCCTTCACCAATAAACATCCATTTTGCAGCTCTACTTCCACGTTCAATTACTACATTTTTACGTCCATAACATAAATCACATTTATTACAATTAGTTACTGTTTCTTGTAACTCTTCCCAATTATTAATTAATTTTTCTAAAGTTTTAATTTGAATATCGGTAGGTTTTTCTTTATTAGATAAAAAATCTGGCTTACTCAACAACGCAGCTATATTTTTTTTAGATTCAAAATTACCTACAGTATCTTCTATTTTATAGTTTTTAGGTAATACTTCTTGCTCAATAGATAGTAATGCAGCTCTTTCTCTAGCCATATTCATTTTTTGATTATTCCCTAATATATAACCAATTTTTAATGCTGGATTTAGTTTTTTGATTTTTTCTGGTTCAGCAAGCCATAAATTATTAAACAATAATTTATAACTACTTTTATTTCTCATTATTTAATTCCAAACGCATTAGCAAAGCATCAAAATAATCATTACCAACTTTATAGTAATTTTTCCGTGTTCCTATCAATTGAAATCCGAATTTAGTATAAAAAATAATGGCGCTTTTATTATTTTCTCTTACTTCCAGAAACACAGACTTTATCAACCTCTTTTCTAATAGATTTAGAATGTGCTTAAGAATTATTTTACCATAACCTTGATTTTGATAATCACGTTTTACCCATATTTGTAAAATATCTGCTTCCATCATAACTATACTAAAAGCAATAGCTCCTATTATTCCTATATCTTTAATTTCAAGAACATATAAATATTGTGACTCATCATTAAAACAAGATAAATATTGAATCTGATTCCAACTAGTTAAGTTAACTTTAGAATCCATTTCAGCAATTAGTTCTAGCTCTTCAAACTCTGCTAATCTAAATTTTAGGGCATTTTTTTTTATCATATTTTTAATTGTTGCTGCTCTTTTAAATCAAGTGCCACTTTATTACGTAAATAAAGAAGATTGGCATCATGTGCTTTTAATTCTAAATATTTTTTATTTAATACTAAATTTAATATATTTTTTGCATCAGGATACTCAATATCTAAATATTTCAATGACTTAACTTCAGATGGTAATAACTCAAAATATTTTTTAAAACCATTTCCTATCAAAATGGAATTCTCTACATAAAAAACTTCACCTGGATCAATAACTACCGGCTCTAAAAAATAATCCATAGTTTGAATATCTAAGCCTGCAAAATAGATCTGATTTAAGCGAGCATCTATTGCTACTAATATTTTATCATAAACATTATTTAATTTTAATTTAGCATTATAAGCATAAATGGCAAATGCAGGAACCGGGATTATGTTAATATTTAAGCCTAAAGCAATTCCCATAGCCACCGATAAACCTATCCTTAAACCAGTAAATGAACCAGGTCCTTGATTGTAAGCGATAAGATTAATATCAGAAATTTTAAGATTATTCTGCATAAGTAAATTATTAATTTGCGGCAAAATTTGCTCTGATTGTTTATTACCAACTTTTTCTAAAATATGATACTGCTTTGAACCACTTTGTAATGCTAATGATAAATACTCGGAAGAAGTATCAATTGCTAAAATATTCATATAACTCAACTTAATAATCTAATTTGATAAAACTAAAATTCCTTCAATCTCAATTAAAGCCCCTTTAGGTAATTCATTAACTCCAATTACTGCACGTGCAGGGCAAGGCTCACTAAAATACTCTAACATTATTTTATTAACTAAGGAAAAATTATTCATGTCTGTCAAATATATAGTTAGTTTTACAAAATCTACAAAACTCCCTCCTGATGCAATAGTAACTGCCTGTATATTTTTAAAAACTTGATGAATTTGTTTTTCCACACCTTCAACCATTTGCATAGTATTAGGATCTAATGCAATTTGTCCCGATAAATAAACTGTTCTAACAACTTTAATTGCTTGGGAATAACAACCAATAGCCTTAGGCGCATTCTCAGTATAAATTATTTGTTTTGTCATAATCAATTTTCCTATAAAAAAAGCATCAGTAATTCATTTTGAAAATCTTGACCAAGTTTAGTAGGTTTGACTTTATTACCCTTAAATTCAATAAACCCCCTAGTTACTGCTTCATTTAATTTAGGTAATATTATATTAAGAGGTAATCCTGTATTATAAACAAATGATTGAATTTCAAATCCATTAATTAATCGTAAACTATTTAAAGCAAATTCAAAAGGTAATTCATTAATAGAAACAACCTTATCTTCAATAATGTGCTTATTACCAATTACTGAGTTCATATATTGCTGCGGTTGTTTTTGTCTTATTTGTCTCAATATTTTATCATAAAAACTTAATTTAGAATGCGCCCCAGCCCCAATTCCTAAATAATCACCAAACTGCCAATAATTAAAATTATGTAAACAATACTTGCCATCCCTAGCAAAAGCAGAAATCTCGTACCTTAAATAATTAAACTCTTTAAGCTTATTAATAATAACATCTTGCATCTCATAACATATATCATTATTAGGTAACCCAGCTGGTATTTGATTATAAAATACTGTATTTGGCTCTAAAGTTAAATTATAACAAGAAATATGAGTTGGATTATAACTAATTGCCACCTCCACATCTTTTAAAGCTTCTTCTATTGATTGCTTAGGTAATCCATACATTAAATCTAAATTAAAATTTAAAAAATGTTTTTTTACGATTTCAACAGCTTCAATTGCTTTTTCGCTATCATGTATACGACCAATACTTTGCAAATGATTATTATTAAATGATTGTATGCCTAATGATACCCGATTTACACCCGCAATTTTATAATCCTTAATATGTTCATTATCTACCACACCCGGATTGGCTTCAATAGTTATTTCTGCATAGGGCGACAGTCTTAAATATTTTCTTACAGTAGAAACAATCTTATCTATACTATCTCCACTAAATAAGCTTGGAGTACCACCACCTATAAAAATAGTATTAATAGTTCTACCCCAAACTAATGGTAGAGCTTGTTCTAAATCAGCCGCTAAACTATTAATGTATTGAGTTTCCGGTAAACTGCTCCCAAGCTTATGTGAATTAAAATCACAATAAGGACATTTTTTAACACACCAAGGAATATGAATATACAAACTTAGAGGAGGTAATTGCTTAAAGAAAACTTTATTTTCAACCATTGCTATTGTTTAATTAAATTAATAACTAGACGAACTATCAAATCTTTTTGAAAAGGATTAGATTCAGCAATCAATAAAGCTAATGCAATCATCCCATTGTCATCTAGCATTAATGGCAATTGATTTATCTTTAAATAAAGCAAAAATAAAAAACTGCCTATCCTTTTGTTCCCATCGCTAAAAGGATGATCCTTAATTATCATATAAAGTAAATTTGCTGCTTTTTCTTCAGTACTCTTATATAATTCTTCATTAAACATTGTTTGTTCTAACGTTAATAGTATAGATTCTAAATGTTTTTCACGTTCTAGTCCAAATAAACGTCCTGAATCGTCATTTTCAAATAAAAAATTTTTTAGCTGATTTATTGCCTTTTTTGCAATATCATAATCAAACAATTTACTCGAAACTTGCAAATTGTGAGGAATCTCCAGTTTATCTTCATCATATTCTAATAAACTAGTCCAAGTTTTTGCATAATTATCAATAATATTTGAGATAAGATGCATATTTTTAGTATTTAATTGATTTTCTTCTTTTTCAAAATCCTGATCTTTTTCTATCATATTAAAAAATTCTTTATAAATTTATTGTTAACTACTAATTATACCAAAATTATGTAAACAGCTATTGTATAATACTATTTCTTAATTTTATGAAATAAAAATAATTATATAAAAGGTATAAATGCCATGTCGGAAATTAGCATTAGAATAGCCAAAGATGATGATTTTGATTCTATATACAATATCTTTCATGCAGTTGTAAAACTAGGAAATACTCATACATATTTTCCTGATACTAATAAAGAAGACGCATATCAATTATGGATGCCTCCACACAAAGAAACTTTTGTGGCAATAGTAGATAATAATATTGTCGGGACATATTTCCTTAGAGCAAATCAAATAGGATTAGGGTCCCATATAGCAAATGCTGCATATATGGTTCTTCCTTCAGAACATGGAAAAGGAATAGGTACACTCATGGCAAAACATTCTATTAACAGAGCTACTGAGTTTGGCTATCATGCTATGCAATTTAATATTGTTGTTAGTACAAATGAAAAAGCAGTTAACTTATGGAAAAAATGCGGTTTCAAAATTATAGGTACTACCCCGAATGGATTTAATCATTCAACATTCGGGTATGTAGATACTTATATTATGTATAAACCCCTTAAATAAGAATTTTTAATACATGCTAATAGGTCCACCAAGCCTTACTAAAGGTGTTCTAGATTTTAAGTTTTTTATATCTATACCTAGAGGTGGCCTTTGCTGATTTGGTTTTTTTTGAGGAGTAAATAATTGATTTTCATTACTTGGAAAATAACTAAGCTCAGGTTTTAAATTTTCTTTACTACCTTTATCTAATGGCTTTTGATAACCTTTAATTTTCTTTTTTTCAGGAGTTTTCAATAAACTACTATAAGGTTTTATAGATTTATGACTATTAATATCCTTAATTATACTTGGCTTATCATCTAATTTTCCACTATCAATATTTTTTAGTTTTTGTATTTGTTGCTCAAATTTATTACTCTCAGGGAATGGTAATTCTTTAATTCCATTTATCTTATCGTGAGGTTCTTGGATTTGTTTTTCTTTATTAGCACTTGCTAATTTATCATTACAGCCCTTAAAATAATTATAGTTTTTTTTAATAATTTTTTTTTGCCAAGGATCATAATTTAAAATGTAATCAGCTTGCGGTTTAAAAATATGACTAATTTTCTTTTCCAGAATCTTCACCCTATTATAAGCCTTCTCAAAATCACTATAAGCATTATAAAGGTCGAGTTGTGGAAAGTTATTACTCAAATTAAATAAAAAAGATTTTAGAGATTTCATATTATTTGTGTTAATAAAATTTTTAGTAATTTCAACAAAAACTAATCTTAATTCATTCAACATTTCTAATTTATCTGTGTAATAATCACCCAAAGATAAAGAAGAATTAAAATTTTCTTCTTCATATAATACATTTAATAATATATTATAAAAATTTTTAAAAGTTTCTTGTTCAGTTTCAAAAAATAATTTATTATAAAAAGCTAAAATAAAATCTTGTGTTCTCTCAAATAAATATTTACGAAGGATATGCTCTTGAGTAGGTACAAACAATTTATTATTAATAATTTCAACATTATCTGTTTCTTTTATCGCTTCTAAAATTTTTTTGTAGAAAATATCATCTTTATAAACTAACTTTCTATCTTCTGGGTTTGAATTCATAACCTTATTATAATAATCCTTCCAAGTATAATCTAATTCAATAATAGTTTTTTTATACTTTACTTTTTCTGAATATCTTTCCATTGAGTTAAACTCAATTAAATCATCTATTAATTCAATTATTTTATTTTTAAGACTATTTTCAATATCCATTTTACTAATACTTTCTAACCCTTTAATTAAATCATTATCAAGTCCTAATTTATCAATATTTAATATAAAATGCAAATCCTCATTTATAGTTATTTTTTTATCTTCTTTAAAATATTCTTTATAATTATTATTATTAAGCAAATAAATTAGATCTAATAAACCAATATATTTAACTTCTAAATCTTTAATTAATTGATTTGTTTCAGTTATTTTCTCATCAATTTTAAGGTTAATGTAATTTATTTCTAATATTCGTCTTTTTTTGATTTGTATTTCTTCAAAAATAGATAAGATTGATTCAGTATTTTCTTCAAATATTTCTTTAATATCATTTATTATATTATTAAAATTATCAAATTCAAAATTTGAAAAGCAATCTTTTATTCTAGGATATAGAAGTTCTGATTGCTGCAAAACCACTAGATCACCTTTACTATAATATATACCAACACATTCATGCCAATTTATTTCAAATTTTTTATATAAATCTTCAAGCTTCTTATTATAAGAAACTATAATATTTTTATTTTTTTCAATTTTAATTTTACAATCAGAAATAGAGTGATTGTATTTATCTAAATTATCTTTATAATTCATATTAATATCACTAATCCCTTTCGCTTTTAATGACTCTAACTGTTCATTAATATTTTTATTACATAATTCCATTAAATAGCTAATTTTTTTATCTATCCCTTTTTTAAACAATAGATATTTTTCTAAATCAATATTTTTTTTATCTTTACTATAAATGTGTATTTTCTCAACTGAAAATAGTTTAGGCTTTTTATTATTTATATTAAGTGATTTTTCTTCATAATCTAATACGTCGATATTCTCGACTTTGTTTAATAACCTTTTATTAGGGAATCTTTCTTGACCATCTAATTTATCCAATGGTTTTAGCTCTGATAATGGCTCTATATCATCTTCTAGAATTCCTAATTCTATTTCTGAATCTTCTTCCAAAGATAATAATATTAGATCTCCTTCTGGAAACTCTAGTTGTAGTTCTGGAGCTTTTTCTTGAAATCCTAATTTTTCTAAATCAATATTTTTTTTATCTTTACTATAAATGTGTATTTTCTCAACTGAAAATAGTTTAGGCTTTTTATTATTTATATTAAGTGATTTTTCTTCATAATCTAATACGTCGATATTCTCGACTTTGTTTAATAACCTTTTATTAGGGAATCTTTCTTGACCATCTAATTTATCCAATGGTTTTAGCTCTGATAATGGCTCTATATCATCTTCTAGAATTCCTAATTCTATTTCTGAATCTTCTTCCAAAGATAATAATATTAGATCTCCTTCTGGAAACTCTAGTTGTAGTTCTGGAGCTTTTTCTTGAAATCCTAATTTTCTATCTAGGTTATTTTTATAACCTAAAGGTAATTCTTCTTCTTCACTAATAAAAAGAGCTTTTGATAAATTTTTAACTTCTTCCAAATAAATATTTTCAGTTTGTACAGCAAATTCTTTATTTTCAAACATTGTGCTAGTTTTTGCAAAATTTTCACTAAACAATTCTAATTTTTTAATTATTCCTTCACGTAATTCTTCTACCTCATTAAATAAATCTATATTCTCATGATTATAATTTTTTATAGAACCAATTAATTTTTTAATTTCAAATTTATAGAATAAATTATCTACTTCTTTATATAAACTTTCAATTATTTTATTATTGAAATCTAATTCATATAATTCAGAAAAAAAAGCCTGTAAATCAATCCATATTTTACTTTTAAGCTCATATAAACACATTTTATTTGAATAAACATCTAACTTATTGTTATTCACCACATCTCTACTTATTTCATCAAATAAGTTTTTATCAAAATAAAAATCTGTATTAAATTTATTATCTATACATTTTATAAAATAATTAAAAGGCTTGTAAGTAGCTACAATCTCTGAATAAGGAGAAATAAATCGAGAAGGTATAAAACGAATTAACGCACCTTTTATAGTCAAAACCTCTTTATTTAACGAATTGAAATTTGAACATAATTTCCTTACTTTAGCAACTTTATCATCAATTAATTCATTATCATATTTAATAAGTTTACCTAATTTTTCCTCCAATTGATATATGTTTTTAAAATTATTAATATTTATATTTAATAATTTCAATTCCTTATATTTTTCAATCTGCACAGCAAACAAAGGGTCTGTTAGTTCTTCTAAGAATTGTGCTTGATATATTAAGTTTTTTTCTATAGC
>CALMTA010000126.1 GCA_937872505.1 uncultured Neisseriaceae bacterium
TTGTAACTGCGGGTGTTAGCCATAGGGTTCCTTATTGGAAGTTTTTACTAATGGATGGCAGTGCAGCAGTTTTTAGTGTTCCTTTATGGATATATTTAGGATACTTTTTTGCTTATGATTTAGATAAAATACTGCATTGGGTTCGTGGAAGCGAATATTTAATTATCGGTATATTAGGAATAATTATTTTAATCTTTTTTTTAATAAGGTTTTTTAAAAAAAGCCAAAACTCTTAAAAATAGCTAACCTCTTGAATTTTCAATTTATTTATCTATAATTTTAGTCTAAATATTTTTATTTTATATTTTTACCTATATTATACAAGTTTATGAGATAATATGACTTGTGAGTAGATTTAATTTTGAGGTTTCTTATGTTTAAATATTTAACAATTTTATTAACATTAAATATTTCCTCTGTGTTTGCTATTTCTAAATTTCAAAATTTTGATAATGAATTTAATCTAGGTTACGGAATATATCAAACTACTTTATCTAATGGTGCACATAATCAAACATTACAACAAAATCAAATAGCGCAGTTAGAGGTAGAGAGATTATTTGATATTGGAGTTTGGTTAGATGTAAAGGGTAGTTTAGTTACTGCATCTAATTCTTTAGGTAATATGGCAGCAGGAACTGGGCAAGAGCGTGGTATTCTTAGTCAAGATTTTAATTTAGGCGGCATTAATTCTAAGGTTGGTTATGCTTTTGAAGTGGTAAATGAGCATTTACAACTTATTCCCTATGGTCAAATGGGATTAAATACTAATTTAGCGATGTCTACTGTTATAAATAATAATCAACAGAATATTACAAACGATTTCTTTTATACATTAGGTATTGGTCTGCGTTTAGAATATCGTATAAGTAATGAACTTTTTCTTTTTGCTGATCAAGTCGGAAATTATAACTGGGATCAATCAGGACCAGTTAATGGAATTCAGCCACAAAATAATATAATATATACTTCAACGATAGGTATTAAATATAATGCTTGTAAAAATTTACAACTTGGGTTAAATGGTTTTTATAATAATTATCAATATAAGGCATTAGCGCCGACTATTGATTCAACGGGTACAAGTATTTATCAACCACAATATAATGTTGGTGGAATGTTTACTGTTGGCTTAACTTACTAAAAATATATTTTAAAAAATTATAAAGAGTTTTAATTATGTTTAGAATATTATTAATTTTATTATTATTTATTTACAATTCATTATTTGCAATTACAAATAATGAGGCATTTAAGGAATTTCAAAATCAATATAATATAGGTTATGGTATCACTCAAGGAACCTTAATTAATGGTGCACATAATACAGTGTCCTATGGTACGCAATATCTTAATTTAGAAGTTGAGCATTTATTTAATATGGGTATTTGGTTAGATGGCAATTTTAGTATGGTTACTAATTATTCTCAACCAAATTTGGGTCGTTTAAATGGAGGTAATGGCAGTCCTCAGCCAGTTGGGCAATACCCTTTTATGAATGCCTTAACTGTAAAAGTTGGCTATGCTTTTCAAGTGGTAAAACAATCACTGCAGTTAATACCTTATGCAATGCTTGGAAGAACTGCTAATTGGTCAACATCTACTATCATTTCTAATGGTATGAATAACTTAACTAATGATTATTTTTATACAGGTGGAATAGGTGGTAGAATTTCTTATCGTATTAATAATTCAATATTGTTATATTTTGATGAGTTATATACTTATAATTGGGATAATTCTGGAGCTATAAAGAGTATAGAATCTGCCCCAGAAAATTATGGTAAGAGTTTTGCTGCTACTAATTATACTATTACAAGCACTATTGGAGCTAAGTTTAATATTATAAAAAACTTACAAATTGGTATTAATGGTTATTGGAATAATTACCAAGTGCAGTCTAATATAGCAGGAGTAATGTATACGCCAACTAATACTTTTGGTGGTATGTTATCTGTAGGGCTTACTTATTAGATTTAACAATCTCCTCTAGTTGATAATATTTTTTTCCTTTAAGTTGTTTTAAAATACTTTTTTTATAATTAGGATAAGCAATAATTGCTATCTGGGTTAATCTTTTTGCTTTTTCTTCATTATGTAAATTCCAGTTTAGCATGGCTTGCTTTATTAGAGTACTAGGCCAAGGATGAAAGTTACTTAATTTATCCATAAGTTTTAGTTGTAATTCTGGCTCAAAAAGTGCATTAGTATTAGGATTATTAATAATAATATAATCGTCTAAAGTGTATAATGCATAATAAGCAAATAGTTTATCATTCTGAGCTATAGATTCTAGTGTTTTTCCTTGTTGAATAAATTTTTCTTGTTCAGTAGGAACATCTCCATATTCAACTAATTTATCAAACATAATACTACTTTTAATTATCAAACTTATTAAAATAACTAATGGAATAGTCATTATTATTATAAAAGGTTTCTTTGGTAAAATGATTATTGATTTATCAATAGAGAGAAAGATTATAAAGGATCCAAGGAAGAAAAAATAAAATAATGGATATTCAAGAAGGCTATGTGCTATTGTTGTTGCAATCATACATACAATTATGGTAGTTTCTATAGAGTTATTTTTTATAATATGATAAATTGTATAGATAAATCCTGTAAGAAAAATGAAAGTACCGATTAGTCCAGTTTCAGCTAATAATTGAAAAATTAGGCTATGAGGATTGGTAAATAATCCATCATTAAGATGTTCATGAGGAAATAGCGATGCTAAATTTACACTTTGGCTGGCAAATTGTAACCAGCCATAGCCAAATATAGGATACTGTTTAAAGGTCATAAAAGATTTAGCCCATTCAATTGCACGCCTACCAGCTATACCATCAGTATTATTGGCAATAGCAAGCCGTGTTAGACCAGAATCAATTTGCTTATGATGAGGGAAAATATTTATTAGTGGATAGAAATATTCAAATAAAACTAATAATAAAGTTGACATAGATACTAGAAGGAAAAGGGTTAAAGCAAGTTTTTTTTGTTCTTGCTTTTTCTGAGTTAAAAAGAAAAAAAATGAAATAATAACTGCTAGAGCAAAATAAATAAATACACTTCTAGATGCGGCAATAGTTATACTAAATAAGAAAAGGCATATTAACAAAATAAATGGAAGTTTTTTTAGTTTATCAATTAAAAATAAATAAATTAAACTAAAGATAGCCCAAGTTAAATAATGGCAATAATGATTTCTTTGTCCTAAATGCCCAAATATATTAGTGGTTGGGTGACGGCTATCATAGAATATAAGGCTGCCAAAACTTTTATAAAACCCGCTATATTGTATTATTCCGATTAAAGATTGAAAAATACCCCCAATTACAATAGATATAGCAATATATGTAACAATTCTTTTTAAAGTGAATTCATGAATAAGGGTATTAAAACTGATAGCTAATAAGATACATAATGCTAATTCAATTTCAGAAATATAGGATAAGCCTATAAAATCAATAGTGATAAAAAATGGTTGGATTAAGAGAAAGATAATAAAGCCAATGATAGGAATAATTACTCTAGGAAAATATAAATTTGGCGAACTATAGCAAACTAGCAAAAAAATAATTACACTAACCCAAGCAAAATTAATTTCTGCCCAGAATGATGGAGACGGGTAATAATGGACATTATTTAATTCAGGAAGAATAAAAAGTGCTAAACAGTTTACGAAAATTAAATATTGTAATATTTTTTTAAAATTTAATTGCATTTGATACTCAAAAAAAATAAGGAAATCATTGTATCATAATTATATTATGTACTCAAGTGAAACTTACCATTATATATTGAGCAATTCTTATCTTCTTATATATTACTAAAAAATATAAACCATGGTTAAAGGCATATTTATTATTTAAGATTTTACGCTTTTATATCTAAAAAAATTCTTTATTAAATTAATTATTTAAATTCATGTATAATCATATATTATGTATCAAAAATTTAAATTTATTGTTATTTGAAATTTAATATATTTTGGGGGTAGAGATTTTTTTATTTAAAAATTTAATTAAGAAATAAAATAAGTATTTCTAATATTGTAAATTGATTTGCAATAAGTATATAATATGATGGTTCAAATTTTCATAAGATTAATTACTTTAACGGTAAAGAAAGGAAATTAAATGAAGTTTAGTTTTAAAAATAATGTTATTCTAGGTTTAGTATTATCTTTTACTGGTAGTTATTTATTTGCAAAGGACTCTGTAATAGTTAGAGCTAGTTGTTCATCAGGAAGTGCAGTTACTGTGAAGGGAAAAGAAGTTTCTTTATCTTCTATTCCTAAAGGGGCAAAAGTGCAGATTGTAGTTTCTCCTAAAGATCCGATTTGTAAAGGAGTATTAGATATTTGGTGGGACCATAGAGAAGATTTACAAAATCAAAAAGTAATAGCTAACTATTTATCTACTAAACCAAAAGTTCCTAATGATTTTGAAATTTCTTGGAAAACAGCTCGTTTAGTGTATTTTATAGGAAACTATGGTTATGGAGAAAATAATTTTGTAAATACTAAAGCGGGAGCAGAATTATTTCATTATGGGGCAGAAGCAGGTAAACAAGCGATGAAACTTGAACCGAATCGAGTTGAAGGATATTATTGGTATGCTATTGATTTAGGGAGTTATGGATTAGCTAAAGGGATTATAGCTTCAGCTGCAAATGCTAAAGAAGGAATGAGGGCTTTAGCAAAAGCTATGTCTATTGATCCTAAATATCAATGGTATGGAAGTAGTAGGATTTTAGGCCGTTATTATCAAGAATTGCCAGGTCTATTTGGTGGAGATAAAGAAAAAGCTTTACAATTAATGAAATCAGCAACAGAAAAAGCTCCAGAGTTTAGAAATAATTGGGAATTTTTGGGGAAATATTATCTTAGTCGTAAAGAGTATGATAAAGCTTTAGTAGCCTGCAATACAGCACTAGAAAAGAAATCATTAGATGGCAAATATGAAGAGGCACGCTATATACGTGAGGCACAAGAATGTAGAAATAAAGCTCAAGAAAAATTAAAGTAATTATTTTTAAGAAAATTTCAATGACAGATCTTAAAATAAGTATTTTTCAATTCAATCCCAAAGTTGGTGGTTTATCTTATAATACAGAAATGCTATTATCAGCAATATCAAAGGCTAAATCAGAAGGTAGTAATTTATTTATTTCTTCTGAGTTAGCTATTTGTGGGTATTTACCAGAAGATTTACTATTACGACCTGATTTTTATAAAAAATGCCAATTACAATTAGAGCATTTTTTTACTATTTTTGGAATAACTATGATAATTGGTTGTCCCTATAAAGATGCGGATAATAATCATTTTAATAGTGCATTTATTATTCGTGACGGGAGAATTGTAGGGCGTTACGATAAAATGTTATTACCAAATTATGATGTTTTTGATGAAAAACGCTATTTTATTTCAGGAACAACGCCACTTGTTTTTGATTGTTGTGGAGTAAATATTGGTGTAGTAATTTGTGAAGATGTTTGGCAGCCATTACCTGTTAAATTAGCTAAAGAAGGAGGTGCAGAACTGATATGTGCAATAAATTCTTCTCCTTATACATTAAAAAAATATCAACTTCGTCTTAACGTCACAAAAAATAGGGTGATAGAGAGTAATATTCCTGTAATCTATGTAAATCAAATTGGCGGTCAAGATAATTTAGTTTTTGATGGGGCTTCATTTATATTAAATAAAAATGCAGAAATTGTAATGCAGATGCCGGCTTTTGAAGAAAATTTGAAAAATATAAACTTTAATAAGCATATTTTAATTGATAAGGCAGGTACAGGATTAATTAATCATTATCCTGATGAAATAGATTCATTATATAAAGCATTAGTTCTAGCAACTAAAGATTATGTATATAAGAATGGTTTTAAAGGAGTTTTACTAGGTTTATCAGGAGGGATTGATTCAGCATTAACACTAGCTATTGCGGTAGATGCTTTAGGTAGAGATAGAGTAATGGCAGTTATGATGCCATCTATTTATACTGCAGATATCAGTATTCATGATTCTAGGCAAATGGTTGAAAATATTGGTGTTAAATATGAAGAAATTGAAATAAATTCAATATTAGAGCAATTTAAAAACCAATTAAAGCCGGTATTTTTAGGGTTAGAAGAAGATGTTACTGAAGAGAATCTTCAAGCAAGGATTCGTGGTACATTATTAATGGCAATTTCAAATAAATTAGGTTATTTAGTTTTAACTACTAGTAATAAATCAGAGGCAGCAGTAGGTTATGCAACGTTATATGGAGATATGGCAGGAGGATTTGCCCCTATAAAAGATGTTTTAAAAACTCAAGTTTATAAATTATGTAAATATCGCAATAATATTTCTTCAATAATTCCTGAGAGAATTATTTTAAGAAAGCCTACAGCTGAATTAAAATTTAATCAATTTGATCAAGATTCTCTTCCAGAATATGAAATATTAGATCAGATTATTAGTTGTTTAGTTGAAAAAATGTTATCTGTAAAAGATATTATTCAATTAGGTTTTAAAGCGGAAGAAGTAAATAAAGTAGCAATTTTAATAAAGTCTAGTGAATATAAAAGACAGCAAGCAGCAGTTGGACCTAAAGTAAGTGCCATGTCCTTTAATAAAGATTGGCGTTACCCAATTACTAATGATTTTAAATTTTAATATTAAATTATAAAGGGTTTTATAAATGATATTTTTAATTATGTTATTAGCTTTATCATTAGTATGTTCTTTTTTGAGATATTATAAGTATGGCAATTTCATCTTTTTTATATTCTTATTCCTTTGTTTAGCAGATTTTATTCATAGTGCAACAGATAAAGTTTATATACAATTGTAGGGTAATAAATATTATGATGATTAAAAAAGATACGATTATAATTATTAATTTACTGGGAATACTTGGGTGTACTATAATTTCTTCAATGGCATTATATATACAATTTGTATATCATGAGTTGCCATGTCAATTATGCCAATTACAAAGATTAGGTTTATTAGCAATCGTGTATGGCTACATTTTAAATGTTTTATATATGCCAAAGCCATTTCATTATGCTATATCAACCTTAGCTGCCATTTTTACTAGTTTTATTTCATTAAGACAGATTGTTTTACATATAGTTCCTAATAGTGGAGAATATGGCAGTTCTATTTTGGGATTTCATTTATACACATGGTTATTTATAATTTGTACAGCAATTATAATTTGGGATATGTTTATTTTAAGTATATGTGAATTTGATAGAACTACTGGATATAAATATTCTCGTGGGCAAAAGGTAATAATTAATTCATGTATTGGTTTTTATTTATTAATTTTAGTCATTAATATTGTTAATATTTTTTTTGAATGTGGATTTAGTCAATGCCCAGAAAACCCTACTAATTATTTTATTCATCTATTTAAATGATTTTTATTTTAAAATAGTATTTTTAGCTAGGTTTAGAGAATGTTACAATTTATTTTAAAACGATTATTAATTGCAATACCGACGATGTTTTGCATTGTTTTATTAGTTTTTATTTTAGTGCATCTTACTCCTGGTAATCCCTTTGAAGGAGAAAAAGCTCTTTCTCCACAGGCAATGAGAGAGTTACTACATCAATATCGTCTAGATTTACCTATATGGAAACAGTTCTTTTTATATTTAAATGATTTATTACATGGTAATTTTGGGCAGTCTTATAAATTTTTAGGTCAATCTATCAATGGCCTAATGTTTCCTGATAATATGGGAGGTTTTTGGGTTACTTGGAGATTAGCTATTTATTCAATGTTATTTACTGTTCCTATGGGCTTATTATTAGGCTGTTATGCTGGGATAAAGCAAAACTCATGGTTTGATAAATTAGTTATTGTTAGTAATATAATATTTAGCTCAATTCCACCAATTGTAACTGGTCCTATAATGGTATTAATTTTTGCAGTTACTTTTCGTTATTTACCAGCTAGTGGTTGGGGGGAAGGGGATTTTAAACATTTATTCTTACCTATACTAGTGTTGATTTTAGCTTATATGCCTACAGTAGCTTTTGTAGCTAGAGGTAGTATTATTGAAGTTTTAAACTCTAATTTTGTTCGTACAGCTAGAGCTAAAGGATTATCTAATAATGCCATTATTTTTAAACATGCAATTCGTCCAACTCTTATGCCGGTTGTTTCATTACTTGGTCCTATGTTTGCAGGCGTATTAGTAGGTGCAGTAGTAACAGAACAAGTATTTACATTGCCTGGTTTAGGTATTTTAACAACTAATGCTGCAATTAATAGAGATTATAATTTGGTTTTAGGAATTACTATCTTTAGTAGTTTCTTAACAATTACATTTAATTTTTGTGTAGATATTTTATATTGCTTTTTAGATCCAAAAATCAAACCATAATAGGATAATAAAATGTTAGATGGCATGCAAGCATCATTAATTACGCCGAAAGCTGCTGGTTTTTGGCAGAATGCTGTTAGAAGATTTAGATATAATCGCATAGCTTTAATAAGTTTAATTATAATTATAATTTTAGCATTATTATGTATTTTCGTACCATTATTTAGTCAATATGATTATAGCCATACTAATTTTGCTAATTCTTTAAAAGCACCAAATCAAACTCATTTTTTTGGTACTGATGGATTAGGACGTGATTTGTTTGTGCGGGTATTTATTGGTGGCAGGGTTACTTTTGAAATTGCAGTTGCAGCGACAACAGTAGTTTTATTAATAGGTGTTTTTTATGGGGCTACTGCAGGATTTTTAGGTGGGCGTATTGATTTGTTAATGATGCGTTTTGTTGATATTCTTTATGGCATACCATTTTTATTTTTTAGTATTTTATTGTTAACACTTTTTGGGCAAAGTATGGTGTTATCCTTTGTAGCTATTGCAGTAGTTTCATGGTTAGATATGGCGCGAGTAGTTAGAGGTCAAACTTTAAGTTTAAAGCATAAAGAGTTTGTAGAAGCTGCAAGGGTATATGGATTAAGTAATTGGCATATTATTACTAAACATGTTATTCCTAACTTAATAGGAGTAGTTATAGTATATGCAGCCTTAGTAGTACCTAATATGATTGTTTTGTCAGCAGTATTAAGTTTTTTTGGACTTGGAGTTATGGAACCAATGACTTCTTGGGGATTATTAATTAGTGATGGTGTGCAAAATATGGAATCGTGGTGGTTATTATTATTTCCAGCTATATTAATGACAGTGACGTTATTGGCATTTGCTTTTATTGCTAATGGTCTTCGGGATGCCCTTGATCCACGTTAAATATATTAATTAAGGAATTAGGAAAAATGTTAAATGAATCACCAATCCTAAGTGTTAATAATTTAAGTGTTAATTTTAAAATATTAGATGGTATAGTAAAAGCAGTAAATAATGTATCTTTTTCTGTTGAGCGTGGTGAAGTATTAGGAATAGTTGGTGAATCAGGCTGTGGTAAAAGTCAAACAGTTTTAGCATGTATGGGGTTATTAGCAAATAATGCAATTTATACAGGGTCAATTAAATTTTTAGGTGAAGAGTTGTTAGGTTTAAATCTCAAAAAATTAAATAAAATTCGTGGAAAAAAAATAGCAATTATATTTCAAGATCCTATGACTTCGTTAAATCCGTATCTTAAAATAAAGTCACAAATGATAGAGGTTTTACAAGTGCATGAAGGTAAAAATGGCGAAGAAGCAACGCAAGAAGCAATTAGAATGCTTGATTTTGTAGGGATTTCTGATGCCAAAAATAGAATAAATCTCTATCCTCATGAATTTTCTGGAGGTATGAAACAGCGAGTGATGATTGCTATGGCATTATTATGTAAACCAGAGTTACTAATTGCAGATGAGCCAACTACAGCATTAGATGTTACAATTCAAGCACAAATATTAAAAATTCTTAAGGATTTGCAAAAAGAGTTTAATATGTCAATGGTATTAATAACTCATGATATGGGAGTGGTAGCTAATATTTGTGATAGAGTAAATATTATGTATGCTGGTGAGGTTATAGAAGGAGGTAATATTAATGATGTTTTTTATAATCCTAAAAGCCCCTATACTCAAGCATTATTGCGTGCTATCCCAAGAT
>CALMTA010000127.1 GCA_937872505.1 uncultured Neisseriaceae bacterium
AGAAAACTACACCTGATCCGATAACTCAACCTTCTATGAATGCAATTGGTGATATTAAATAGTATTGAGGATTGCTGCCACAAATGCGGAAGCAAAATTGATTGGGTTTAAAATAAAAAGTATGGAAGTAATATTACTAAGACAGTTTTTACAATCTAATAAGAATCTTAATGATTTTTCTAAAGAATATGATATGTCTGCCAATGCAATTAGAGCAAGAATATCTAAGCAAAGTAATTTTTTAATAAAAAGTAAAATTATAGATATAAAAAAATATTTACCATATCCAAACCAATATCTGTATAATATGAAAGCTAATAGAGAATATTGGCTTATGGCTATTGATGATTATGAGAAGGCTAAAAACAATGTTAATAATATGAAACAATATAATCAAGACGAACGTAAATTATCTGAAATAACAGTATCAGAGTTTATAAATCTTATGAAAACTTTAAAATAAATAACCGAGCAGGTGGCGGAATTGGTAAACGTTAACTTTTTTAGGTAGAGGAAACATCCCGTGGGCGATGTTAGTCAGTAATGAAAGGTTCGAGTCCTTAATCAATGACCTAAAAAAGAACTGACATGAAGGTTCGAATCCTTCCCTGCTCATTAAATTAGATTAAATATGATAACAGCAAAAAAAGCTAGGAAGATAGCTTATCACAGCCAAGATGAATATATTAATATTATTAATAAAATAGAATTAGCAGCTAAAGAAGGAAAAAACTCCATTAGTGAATTCTTATCTAATTGCCAAATAGAATACCTATCTAAATTGGGATATTTGGTAGAAACTGAGGAGGAATTAGCAGATGGGTGTTATATAATTTTATGGTGAAAAATAAGCATGATCCGATAACTGAACATTATATGATTACAATTGGTGATATAAAATTAAGAAAATAAAAAAATGTAAATAAATTATGTCAGAAAAAATAGACTTACTTAAATCTTATAACCCTCCTTCACTTAGAGCTTGGTGTGAAGATTTTGGTAAGTTTAAAATGTGTTATTACAAATTAGATTATTGTGATAATAATGCTATTTGGTTTGGTATGATTGAGGATTTTCATAGTAACGAAGATATTCAAGTAAATAGTATAGATGTTCTGCAAATAATGAAAGGTATTGGTAAAAAAGACGTAAATGGTAAAGAAATATTTGAAGGAGATATTGTAAAATGGGGTCATAAAAAAGGTGGAGAAGAAGACCAAGTAAGAATTGCGGTTGTTAAGATGCAACCTGATATTCAGTTTCACATAATAAATAAAAACAAATACTATTTTGGTTTAGATAAAGTATACCATTATGGAAGGTTTATTTACACCGATACTGAGAATTGGTTAGAAATTATAGGAAATGTATTTGAAAACCCTGAATTATTATAGGATTTTTAGTCTGAATAAAACAATAATAAATCAAAAATGGAAAAAGATTTTTTAGATACTTTAATTTACAAAGTGTCAAAAATATTAAAAGCTAAAAAAGCACCTGAAATATGTAAAAGAGAATTTTTAAAAATTAGACTTGCTGATAAAAAATCTTGGGAAGAATTAGAACTCATTTTAAAAGAAAATAATTTACCAATTCGTTAAGCATTAAATAAAAATATATGGAAATTACATTACCATTAGTTATACCAACGTTTGATGACAAACGATTATCGGACGAAGTGAAAAAAGATTTTGACAACGGATGTCAAATTATTCTTTACAAGGAAGAAGAAGATTGGGAGTCGGACGAAAATTCTCACGCCTTTTCATTAAGATTGGAATACGGAATAGGTAACGAAAAATCTTTTATCTGGTTTGAGGTTGATTTAAATGACTTAGAAATGTTTGCCAACTCATTAATGAAAAGCATTGAAATGCTGAGGCGTGATTATTCAGAAGTAATAAAACATAAAATTAAGAATGGGTCTCCTATTTAAGGTTTAGTATAACACTTAGATTAACGCAATAGAACAATAAAAATTTAAATAATTATGATTGATGTAAGAGAATTGCGTTTTGGAAATTATTATTTCTACATAACTGGAGAAATAATAAAAGTAGATAAAAAACATTTTAATTATATAGATAAATTTTGCAAGTTTGCAAACCCTATAGAACTAACCACCGAAATACTTGAAAAGTGGTGCGGGTTTGAAATGACAGATGCAAAAACATTGGTTTATAAAATATCTTGGTGTTCTATATTATATTATTATAAAGAAAGCCCTTATGTAAGTCTTTGTTACAATCGGAAAGCAGATTATTTAGATGAAATTACTGAGATAAGAATTGATTATCTACACCAACTTCAAAACCTAATATACGCCTTAACAGGCGAAGAGCTAAAAGTAAATTATGAAAATAATATATGATTGTAGTAAAATGGATATATCTAAATTAGAATTTGCTGATTTAAAGTATAGTTATAAAAACCTATTGAAAAGCATTATAATTGACTTCAATGATAAAGTTTGGGATCAGTTAAGGACAATAATCCAAGCATCTGCTATTCCTATTATAACAGATAATTTAACTGAAAAATGTCTTAATCATCATAAAATAGAGTTAGAAGTTGAACAGAAATATGATGATGATGCTATGTTAAGTTACTATATACAAGTAAAGCAAAGAGGAGAATATATAACACCTAGAATGCATTTTTATATGCCAAAACTTAATTATGAAACAAAATAAACGAATTAGTAAATATCAATTTAGATTAGGAAGCTATTTTTATGATTATAAAAATAGTGAATTTAGTAATATTGGATCTATATCTTCTAATTTTTACGGGGAATACATTAATGGAGAGCCATTTGATAATGTTAAACCAATAGAAATTACTATAGATATATTAAAAAATTGGTGTCATTTCGAAACATACGAATATAGAGCCACAGGAGACTTCTGTATTGTCGGTGTTAAGATAATTAGAATAGGTGATTATAATTACAAAATAAAAGTATATGCTAACGATGATTGGCTTTGGAATATATCATATATCACTAATCCTTATGATTCAAACATAGAAATACAAAAAGAATCTAAATTAACACTTACACATATAAAGTATTTGCATGAACTGCAAAATTGGTGGCAGTTACTAACTGGAAAAGAATTAGAGATTAATTATGAAAAATAAATACACGAAACATACTTTATATGAAGGAATTGTAGATATAAAATAAGAGATCATTTAATTAATAAAACATATATTATGACAGATATACAAATTAAAGCTGAAAAGCTAGCTAGATATACTATAGCAAAAGATGGTATAGAAGGACTAACTCCAATTCAAGAATCAAAATTCATAGAGGCTTGTAAAAAAGTCTTTAATGATAATTCTAATGGGAGTTTTGAAGAACAAGTACATGCTGCTAAAATTCATTTACATTATATAATCAATCATCCAGATGCAAATGTTGAATCTGTGGAAGTAAAACATTAAAATGAAACTACCACAAAGAAGCAAAAGAAAGATTAGTAAGATAAGAAGATTATTAGCAGTGCATATATCATTTAATGTTGATAGGTGTAAGTTTAAAGTAAAGCTTAGTAATAATTTTTTGGATAAATATAAGCAACAAGATAAAGAAGTTCCTATATATAATAAACGATGTATGTATGGTAATTATGAGCCCGATTATATTGATAGAACAAAACATTCAAATATAATAGATGAAACTACAAACACGCAGAAAAAAGGGAATTAGTAAAATTAGAAGATTATTAGCTAATTCAATTAGACACAGCAGGTGTAAATCTAAATTCTATTTTATAATAAATTGTAAAAATTATAAGCCTAACAGGAAGCATATTAAGTCTTTCCAAAAAATTTTTACTTAATTATCCTAGTAAATTGAGAATATAAATGCTAGCCGAACTAACCCTAATAGACCAATCCATAAAACGCCGACTTGCCTTCTACTCATTTTGGGAGTTTTGTTTGTTGTATGATGAAGCTTTTTTTACTAAAAGGGCTTTTTTAATGCAAATAGCAGAAGCTTTTCAGAAGTTATATGATAATTATATAAATGGGAAAGTGTTAACCGTATCTGTATCAATGCCACCTAGAGCAGGAAAGTCTTACATAACATCACTTTTTTGCTCATGGTGGATTGCTAAATTCCCAAAATTATGCGTAATGCGTAATAGTTGTACGGCTGATTTATATATGGATTTTAGTTACCATGTAAGAAATATAATAAAATCTGATATTTATAAAAGTATATTTCCAGATATTCAACTTTGCCCAGACAGGCAAAATATAACAAGTTGGTCATTAACTACTTCATTAAATAAGGCATATTTTGGTTCTGGGGTTGGTGGTAATATTATAGGTAGTGGGGCTAATATAGCAATAAGTGACGATTTATATAGGGGGATAGATGACGCTATTTCTACTACATATAACAAAAAAGTAAAAAGATGGAAACAAGGCTCTCACGATTCAAGAAAAGAACTTAATTGCCCAGAAATATATATAGGAACGAGGTGGAGTATTAATGATGTTATAGGAGAAGCTATAGAAAGTGAGAAAGTAGATATAATGATAGTGATACCCGCATTAGATGAAAACGACCAGTCTTTTTGTGAAGACGTAAATACTACAAAATATTATTTAGAGCTTAGAAATGGAAAAAATAAAAATCCACCTATAGATAAAACTATATGGATGGCTCAATACATGCAACAACCTATTGAAAATGAGGGTTTATTATTCCCATTAAGCGAACTAAAAACATTCAATATTAAAGATATTAATGAAGAAAACATAGAACATACATCAATATTTATAGACCCTGCAGACACTGGCGGTGACTTTTACGCAGCATTACAAGCTGTTATAATAAGCAATAAAGTATTTATTGTAGATGTTATATTCAATAATTATGGAACGGACATAAATATTCCAGCGTCTGTAGAATTAGCATTTAACTGCAAAGCTAATTATGTTCAAATAGAAGGAAATTCAGGATGGGTATTAGCTGGTAAAAATGTACGAGAATTAATTAGAGATCGCCTAGAAAATTGTATTGTTAGAATAGTTAAACAATCTACAAATAAGGAAACAAGAATATTTACACAATCAGCTTGGATAAAGTATAATATATACTTTAGAGAAGATTATAACATAAATAGAGAATATATGGCCTTTATTAATAATGTAACTAGTTATTTAAGAGAAGGTGGCAATAATCATGACGATGGGGCAGACGCTTTAGTTATGTTAGCTGAATACTGCATTAGAAATTTAAGGCATTTATGGCAGGCTTAATAAAATAAGTAAGTATATTAAACTAAAATAGCCTGCTTATTACAGCAGGCTATTTTATTACACTTTAATAACCCCCTTTTAAAATTTAAATTTAAAAGTGTAATATGTTTTCATAAGATAGCAGCAACCTAAATTAAAAGACAAATGTACAATATTTTATTTAAAGTAAAACTTTAGTTAACATTTGTAACTAATTGAATTGCATATAATTTATTAACATGGTGTTGATAAATTATATTAGGTATATTGTATAATAATTAAATACATTTGCACTATCAATATAGTATGACTAACACCAAAATATTGAAGGATGTAAGATGCCATAAATGTGGCAGGCTTCTTTGTCGATCTTATGGAGAAGTAGAAATAAAGTGTAGAAATATAAAATGTAAGGATGAGAAAATAATAAAAGTAAATAATAGTACAATAAACATAATACGTAGATAATTTTCTCGTAAAATTTTAGAGCGCCAAAAGATGTAGAGCGCCAGCGTTACCAATAAAATGGTAATACTGGCGCTTTTTTCGTTTATACAATAAAAATTTAAAAAATGGGAAATATAGAAATAGACAAAGCAGTATCTCCAGAAGTGTTTGAACAAGTAGAAATGCTAAAAGCAGAATTAAAAGAAATAGTTGATGTTATTGGTGAAATAAATGAAGTATCGGACGCTGCAATAAGACTTAAATGCTTAAAAGTAGTAGAAGACGATATATGCACCATGTCTGCTAACTATTATATAAATGAGGCAGAAAAGCTATTCCAATACATTAAAAACGGTAAAACAGCCTAGTGGGATTCAATTTTAGTATAGGATGGGGCAATAAGGTACGTTATAAAAAAGATAGCGCAGACAATCATATATACACCATAACAGATGCCAATTTAGGAAATTTTTTATCATGTTTTGATGGGCAATATTCAGAAAAAAACATGATTGAGCTCTTTGAAAATATTCCAGAAATATTTGCTCCAATAAATGCTATTGCAGATCGTGTAACAAAAGGTGTTTGGGAGTTAGTAAAAGAAGGTACGGAAGACGTTGTAACAAACAATAATCAATGGAATAAAATAAAATCAAACCCTAATTGGAAGCAATCATTTAACAAATTTATTTATAACACAGTAGTATATAAATATATATGTGGTAACTACTATTTCTATAAATATATACCAGAAAATTTTAAAAATAAATTTGAAAACATTGTATCCCTTTGGTTACTGCCCCCTCAACATACAAAAACAAAACTAAAAACAAATAGGACAAAATACTATTATACAACTCAAATACAAGATTTTGTTGAATATTATGTAGTAAAGATTGAAGACTATGAACAAAATATATATCCAGAATACGTATTACATGAAGGGTATATAGATATTGATTGCAATACACTAAAGGGCATATCGCCTTTAAAAGCTGCTGAATATCCTATAAGCAACCTTATTGCAGTTTATAAAGCAAGAAACACAATATATAATAAACGAGGGGCATTAGGTGCTATTGTAAATAAAAATACTGATGCATCAGGAGCAGTTGCATTAACCCCAAAAGACAAAAAAGAATTAAGAGACGAATTTAATAATGATTTTGGAGTAACTAATGGTAAAGACCCAATTGCTATAACATCCATTCCTATTGATTTTGTTCGATTTGGGATGAGTATACAAGAGCTAATGCCTTTTGAAGAAACATTTGCAGCCACTGCTGCTATATACAGCATTTTAGGCGTTCCTAGATCATTAATACCTACAAAAGAAGGCGTAACCTTTAATAATGGATTTACAGACGAAAGAAAACTATATGCAGACGTTGCCATACCGCAAGCTGAAGCTATAGCAACGCAACTAACCAGCTTTTTAGGGTTAAAAGAATTAGGATTAAAAATAAGGGTTCGATTTGACCATGTAGAGGCTTTACAACAAGACCAAAAACTAAATGCAGAAACACAAAAACTAATATCTGAAACATACACAACACTATACGAAAAAGGGCATATAACAAAAAATGAAATGTTGGTACAAATTGGATCATCTGAGGTTAATGAAGGGGATGTTTATGTAACAGATGGTAAAAACCCAGACCCTTTAGCTATAAAATTAGGTGTAGGTGGTACACAGGCTTTAATAATGGTATTGTCAGATCAAAATATATCACAAAGCGTTAAAAGAAATACTTTAATAAGTGTTTTTGGTTTAAGCGAACAAGACGCTTATAAACTAACCATAGATAATAAACCAATGAATCAAAACCAAAATAACCAAATAGAAAAACCTGTAGAAGATGGAAAAAAAAGTAATTAAAGTTTGTAAAGACTCATTTGTAGACGATTTGGACGAAAAAGGAATAGTAACCGTTGCTGCTAATGCTTTTGGTAATGAAGATGCAGATGGTGACATATCAGCAGAAAAAAGCTACACAAAAACAATAAAAGAAAGCTTTGGCCGTGTACGTTGGTTTTTAAACCATGACAACAAAATTTTATTAGGCGTTCCTATAGAAGCTCAAGAAACAAAAAACTATTTAAAGGTACGTGGGCAATTAAACCTTCAAAAAGAAGTTTCAAGAGATGTATATGAAGACTATAAACTATATGCACAATACGGAAAATCATTAGAACACTCTGTAATGGTACAAGCGGTTAAAAGAGATGAAAACAATAAAAAAGTAGTACTAGAATGGAAATGGTGGGAATACTCTACACTAACAAATTGGGGTGCAAATAGCGAAACACCCATGTTAGGCATTAAATCCATAAAAGCAATAGATGACGCTATAAACTGGCTAGAAATAGCCCTAAAAAAAGGAAATTATACAGATGAAAGAGCCATAAAAATGGATCAACATCTATCAAAATTACGTTCACTTATTGATGCAGAGCCGGAACCTTCCACTTCGCCAATTGAGCCGAATGCAGAAACAATAAATATTATTAAAAATTTTAAAATCAATTTAAAATGAATGAAGAACTAAAAACGGCTTTGGCTGGCCTAGAGGAAGGTGCTAAAAAAAGTAT
>CALMTA010000128.1 GCA_937872505.1 uncultured Neisseriaceae bacterium
CAGTCTATAAATTTAATATAATCTGTTGGAGTGTAAAATGATCCTAATTGACTTACTATTTGAGAGCCAGCACCTCCGTCTGATATAGTAAGATTCTTAAATGTAATTGTTGCTGGTTGATAAGGAGTTATTACTCCCCATCCATTAGAGGATGTCTTTTCTATTTTGCTATCTCCTATTCCAATAAACCTAACATTTTGAGAAGAATTTGGAAAAGACAATATAGCTGAAATTGAACCACTATATTCTAATGTTGCATTTATTAGTACTATAGTTTGATCGTCTTTGGGCGCTAATCCTAACCCTGTAATAGTGTAAGTTCCTGGATTTATTATAATTACATCTCCTGTTTGAGAATAAGACATTGCTGCAGAAAGTGTCTTAAATGGTCTAAGTATACTTTCTCTTTCTCCTGGAACTTGTGGTGGAGTTGAGATAAAGTCATTTCCGTATTGCTCGTCAATAACTATTATTCTAGAAAATTTTCCTAAAGAATCTATTAAAGATGTTATACTTGCTCTGCTTGGACCTTTATCTGTTTCTATCCAAGTGCTTGGATCAAACTCTGTATTTTCTATTTGGTTTGTTCCAGCACCAGTAAGTTTCTTTTCTGTTCCATCCGAAAACTTTGCATAAAGTTCTCTTTCTGGAGCATTTGAAATTCTCATGTTTACAGTTCTTCTCTGAGGAACCTCAACAAAATCATCTTCTAATATTCTTCCGTAGTCCATATTATTCTTCTTCTGTTATTTCTCTTTCTTCTGTTATTTGAGCTATTGTATAACCCATATGACCTGCATAAGGTATAATTAACAAAAATAACAAAAACCACCAGAGTACATCAAATTTCTTGTACAAGAATATTCCACCTACAATAAATAATGCTAATAAGCAAAACAGAAGAGAAAAAAATGCCCTTCTGTCATAATTGCTATTATCACCAGTATTTAAGTTTTCACTTGTTATTACAACGTTTTCGCTACAATTGCACATTTTTCTATTTTTTAAGATAAAAGAATAAAAATATAAACAAAGCTATTGCAAATATTATAACCAATGTGATTATAAGATTTTGCTTCGCTTGGAGTTCTTTTGATTCTTTGTCTATTATCTTTTCATTTAAAGATAACTTCTTTGCCTCTATGTCTAGAGACTGTTGATTTTGCTGTGATCTATCAATACCTAGTACACTAGAACCAAAAGCTCCCCAAGTGAATGCCATATTATTTCTTTGTTATAACTACAATAATTGTAACAACTACTGCAAGAAGTATTACACCTCCAACTATCCAAGTTGTTGTGTTTGATGCTTGTGTTTTTGCAGTAGATTCTATTTTAGCTTTTTCTATTTCTTTGTTTGCTTCGATTTCAATCTTTTTAGTTTGAAAGTCTGTATCAGTAGCTGTACCTAAATCTATTTGATTTTGTGTATTCTGAGCTTCTGTTATTCTTTCTTGCTCTTGAGCTTTCTGTAAAGCGTCATTGTAGGCTGTTCTTACGTTAGTAAGATCTGCATTTGCTACATTATAGCTATCTGTCATTGTAGCTATAATTGCCTCAAGTTGCTCTTTTTGATTCTTTAATGACTGAAAAGTTGCTTGAAGTTGATTAGCCATTGTCTTCATTTGAAGATGCTGATCAAAACACTCTTTTCTTTTCTTGTCTATATTTAGTCTATTTACTCTGTCTGTTTTAAGAGTTATGCTATTACAAGAATCGTACTTTGATGCTTCTGCAGCTCTAGCCTTTCTATATTCCTTTTCTGATGTAGCAAGCTTTGGAAGTAATTCAGCTAATTTTGCCTGTTGAATCTTAAGTTCATCGCTTAATTGAACTACTTTATTTTCTGCAAATTCTATTTGAGAACCGAATGCTGCATTTACTTGATTTACTAAGTTTCCCATTGTTTTTTATTTTTTAAATGAAAATTTATCTTTATAAGTTACAGGAATACCCAGTGAAGTTGCTTTTAGTTTTACTTTGTAATCTAAATTAACTTCTACTCCTGAAAAATACTTGGCAGAAAGATTTACTGTTTGTTTATTTAACAAAAGAACCAAAGTTCCTTTGTAAACAAGTACATCCATCTTATCTTTTGAACCCTTTGGCTTAAGGACAGTAGTCTTTAAGTTATCTTGATCAGCTGGAGTAAATCCAATTAATACTCCATTGTAATAAAGCTCTAGTATAACATCCTTAAATGTTATATTAGCATCTGAATTATTTTTTAAAGTAAGGTCATACTTTATCTTCATTTGAGATTTATTACTTCCTATAAATGAAAGTATTTCTTCAACACTACCATCTACTCCAGTAACTTCAAACTCGTAATCTATGTTGTTTTCTATATTGTAATAATACCAATATAATACACCTAGTATTATTATAATTATAGCTATTATTATTGCGTACTTCATTACTTTACAAGTTTAACTATTATGTAAATAAATGCTGCTAATAAAATAATTTGCAAAAGAACTATTAACAAATATTTTGCATCTTCTCTTGTAAAATTTTTATCTGTAGCTTCTTTCATTCTCTTTGGTATTATATTAGACTCGTCATGAGACTTTTCTAATTCAATAAGAGCTATTCTTACTTCATTTTCTTGTGCTTTCTTTATGTAGTCAATTGATTCCTCTGATTCAGAAATCATATCTGTAGTATAATCTATTTTATCCTTTATTTGAGATTCTTCTAAATTAGCTATAGAAGACAAATTAGGATCACTTAAAACTTCTTCTGAAGATTTTAAACTAACTACTGTACTTAATTGACTAGATAAAGAAGACAATTCATCTTTATAAGATTTTATTGCCTTGTTTTTACTCTCTATTATAGGAGCGTATTTTGAAGAAACGAATGCTATTGCTACTTCTTTTCTTTTTTCATCTAATTTTCTTGAAGAAATCATTTTTTATAAATTTAAGTAGCTATTTAATTCTGCTGCTGACATTGATTCTGAATAATTTCCTTCAGTAAATAATCTAGCTTCTTTTGCTCTTCTTCCTTGTATTTCAGGAGGATTTCTGAATCTCATTATCAGGCTTTTCATCCTGTTTTTGTCATAATTTCCTATTGAATTTCTGTATTTTATAAATGAAGCTATTTCGTGATTTCCGAATCCAGCCCAACCTTTTCCTACGTTAAATAAAAAACTTATTGTTGCATCAAATTCATGTTGATTAACTGGAACAACAAAAGCTTCATTTGCAGCATCAACAAATTCTTGTATATCTTTCTTGAAAAGATCATCAACTTCTTTTTCAGTTAAAGTCTTTGTCATTAAGTACTGCTCATTAGATTTTATTAAATGACCTACTCCGATAGTTGGATAACCTTGTGTATCTCTATACATCTTGTATCTAACACCTTCGTGAAATTTTATAAAATCTATTCCTTTTTTAGAAATTTTCATTTTTATAAAGTATCTATATCCCCTATAAATTAAGTAAATTAAGGCTATTATTATAATAACCTTAATCACAATTTCAATCAACTTTTCTTCTCTCCCCATTACCTGATTCGGAGTTAAGTTTTCTTATTTTTAAAAGGTGATCTATTTCCTTTTTTCTTTCTTTTTCTTTCCACCAAGAATTTACAAGTCCTGCTAGAAATGCTGTAATAACCCCTCCGATTGTTACAAAGATTAAATGAATTGAGTCATTTATTGCAAATCCAATTGCACTAGCTCCTACTCCTATTGATATTGATTCTGCTGCAATTTCTAATGTATCCTTTTCTAATAAACTATGGAAACGATTAGCTAATGCTTCTGCTATTTTATGTAGATAATTCATCTTCATTTGTGTTTGTTGCGTTCTTAAATACTGGCGCTTTTGCTTTAGGTCTCCAAAAAACTGAAACTAAAACAAATAATAATAACAATATACCTAAATATATTGTTATTATCAATACAACTCTTCCGTTTGTCATTTTAAACTTGTTTTAATCCTAGTCCTTCAGCTCTGTTCATTATTGCGGAGTCTACGCTTGTATAAATACTGAATTTTGCATTGTCAATATCTTTATACAAATCGTTTCCTGGGAATCTTTTTCTGTATTCTTCAAATATTGAAGTAAACTCGTTATTTGGTTTTAATGATAATTGTCTGTAAATTCCACCAACAGACTCTTCGTCTCTTCCTGTGAATTTATAATTTCTTAAAATCAAATCTTCATAAAGACTAGATACAAACGAATCTACGCCTGATTTATTTGATGTATCTATTGATACTATTTCATCTTTTGGAACAGTAGAAGATCCTGAAGATTCCCACTGATTTAATGATTGCTCTGTAACTTCTTTTGTATTGAAGTACTTGAGTAATGCAGCTTCTGTTTTAAGTCCAAAATATCCATCTGGTTCTATACCCGCTCCTTTTGAATTCAAAAGTTGCTGCAATCTTTCAACATTTGGACCTTTCATGTATACCTTAAGCGGCCATGATTCATTTCTGTAAGCTCCAGCAGAATCAGCTATTTTTGTAAAAACATCTGGTTCTACTTTAGCTTTTGCATCTTCTGAAGTTTTCTTCTTTTTAGATGCAAATATTATTATTATAATAAGTATTATAACTACTACAACAATACTTATTATTATTATTTTTTTCTTGTCCATTTTATTAGAATTTATATCCTAATTTATCCAGCCTCGCTTGAAGCTTTTCGTCTTCGTTTGTAAGATGATTTATACGTCTTTGCAACGTACTCTAGTTCTTGATCTGTAAGTGAATTAACTTCTTTAAAATCAGAACCATCCATTCCAGAGAACCTTTCAACAGCTTCTCTTAACTGTATGACTAGTCTATCTAGTCTCATTTTGTCTAGATCGGTAACCTTTATTACATTACCCTCTTCATCTCTAGCGTAAGACGGAACTCTTTTATCTTTTAATTTTTCAATAAGTGGCCCTAGATTTCTGTAAATAATTATAATAACTATTATAGTTATTACAGCTATCCAGAACCACTTATTTCTTAATAATGATACAATAATCTCCATCTTGATAGATTATACTGTTGCTGCCGTTGTATCTGTAGCTGCTGCAGTTGTTGTTGCTGCTGCTTGATTTGTAGAAGAAGTAGAAGTAGAAGAAGATCCTTTAGCTGCTGCCGTTTTCTCTTTTTCTTTCTTGTTCTTCATATAGATCAAGATACCAGTTATAATAAGAGCTACTACTACAACTCCTATTATTATCCATGTTTTTTTGCTCATGACTTTATTTTTTATTTGTTTTTACTTATTTACGCTACTGGTGGAACTCCGAAAGCAAGTAGACCTGCATTTAATACATCGCTACCTTTTAGACTAGATTCTCTCGGCTGAACTGTACTAGACTGTAATAATTGAGTTTTATCACTTTTCAATGAAAAAACTACTGCAACTATTATAAGTCCAAATACAACTATAACTGAAATAACTATTATTGTCTT
>CALMTA010000129.1 GCA_937872505.1 uncultured Neisseriaceae bacterium
ATACCACGAACCACTTGATGTGTCTAAAGATTTTTCCGATTGACTCCTTAAATTTTCATTTATTATATCCCTAGCTTTCGCCATTCCATATTTTTTTGAATAAACATTAAATTCTGAAACATTAACAATTTCACAAAATATAGCGTCAATTGTATTTAAACTAATTTTAATATTGTTTTTATCTGTAATGTCTCTTCCACCAATTTGTTCGCAAAATATTTGGTGTTGCTTATTTTGTTTTTCAGTTCTACTGTTTGCTTTAATAATATTTATTTTTTTAATATCTGTTTGACCTATTTCGAGATTTTGAATATCTAATGCTTGTACACTAGTAAATGGTAAACCAAGAAGTAACAATAATAATTTTTTCATAAAATCACCTTTAAAAAAAATAAAATTATATAATTTATTATCTAAAGCAATTAAATCATGGATATTAATTTACAAGAATAATCGGATGAATCTAAATCTATATGAATTAAATTTGCATTAAAACCTTTCCTTATTTTTCCAATATTTTTAACCTGCATAACTTCTGCTGGAATAGTTGTAGCCATCTTTAATGCATCAACTAATTTAATATTACAAGTATTAACGCAATTATATACTGCTTTATTCATAGTAAGATTAGCACCACCTAGAATACCTAACTCATTTATACATTTACCATCTTTAACTAATAATTTTTTTCCCGCTAAAATAAATTCTTTTATATCAGTACCAACAGGAGTTACCGCATCTGTAATTAAATAAACTTTTCCATACTTTACCTTATGCAAAAAGTTTATATTTGCTAAATCAACATGTATTAAATCTGCTATAATTCCAGCATAAACATCATTATTTAAAACTGCACAAATTACCCCTGGGTTTCTGCTTGTCATGCCACTCATCGCATTAAATAAATGCGTAGCAGTACTAATCCCATAATTAAAACCATTAACTGTTTGCTCATATGTTGCATTTGAATGACCTATAGATATAATAACACCATTATTTTTTAAATATAAAATTTGCTCATTAGTAAACCGCTCAACTGCAATTGTCATTTTAATAGGAAAATATTTACAATATCCTACTAT
>CALMTA010000130.1 GCA_937872505.1 uncultured Neisseriaceae bacterium
TAGTATCTTTTTTAGTATTACTTGCTAAATATACCAATTTAGCTGAACTATAAATTCCTGATGATTTAGAAGTTAAATTAAAACTAGATACCTCTTCATAATTAATAGTAAAAACTGCTTCTTTTTGTTCATACTTTAATTGCTCAAATATAATAATCTGATTGTCACTAACTTTAATACCTAAACCAGACTCTATGCATAAGCCACGTAAAAAAGCTAAATCAGTTTGTTCAACTTGATCTTTACGCTCAAAATTAATTATAGGTGCATCATAAAATAACTTTAATTTAGCCCTTAGTGCTATATCATGAGCTATTTGTTTTAAAGTTGTAGCATTCCATGCTTTTGAACGTTTTTGTGATTTAATTCCATTATCAGGCACACTTAAACCTTTAATTTCTATTTTACGTGGTAGTCCCGATAAATTTATTTCGTCAATTACAAATATACCGCAAGGTAGAGTTCGATTATCATCATTTAAAAACCCTTCTACTATAATTTCACAACTGATAGAGTCTCCTTTACTAGGAAACCAATCATTTACCCATAATTGATCTCTATCTTCTAGAGTTATACTTATATCATCAGCCTTATCTGTTGCTATATCATTAAAAGTAAACCCTAATAAATATGGTGCAATATCACGAGTGATATCTTTATTATTGTATTTAATATTGATATAAGCACCACGTGCAATTCTATTAGTTGCTTTAGCTATATCATTAATATTTATAGGGAATATATTCATCTAGTTTTCCATAAAGTTATTTCTGGTATTACTAACTGCATACCACTACTAAAAATAGCAATTTCAATATATTTAAGGTTAGCCTCCATGAGTTCATTTATATAATACTCCGAGTCATAAACTTTTAAACTAATCATGTCCCATGTATCACCTAAAATTGTTATATATGTTTTCATTTTTCTCTTAATTAAAAGCTAAGCGACGTTCATTAGCAAAACTAGCTGTCATTAGTTTTATTAAATCTTGATGGCTATCTTTTAATGTTTTAGTTAAAGCATCTGGAGAATAAGAACCGTGCATATTAATGGTTGGCTTATAACTAATTGCAGTTGAACCTTTAGTATTACTATTAGCTAAAAGAGTTTTAAAAGATGGAGCTGTAACATTTAAATTAGGTGAACTAAACGTATCTGTAAAGCCTTTAAATACTGTAGAAATATTTTTTATCCATGTTATATTACCCAGAGCTGTTTTAAATGATTGCCACATTTCTGTCGCAAATTTAGTTTTATAGGCAAAATAACCAAGCACGCCTACTACTAAAATAATACCGCCAATTATTAAAGTAAGCGGGTTTGCCATTAATG
>CALMTA010000131.1 GCA_937872505.1 uncultured Neisseriaceae bacterium
GTCTTCTATACCAACAGCTAAAGCTTTATGGGAAGCCATTAAAGAAGGTTTGATTTTATCAATAGATGATAACGATGAGATTTTTATTGTTGAGAGTGATCTAACAAATAATAACGACTCGTCTAATTTTACTGCGCATTATAAGTTTTTACACGATCGTGTCCAGCAAGCAGCCTATTCTTTGGTTGAAGAAGACCAAAAGAAAGCTTTGCATTTAAAAATCGGAAGATTAATGCTGAAAAACATTTCTGATGATAAAAGAGAAGGACGATTATTTGACATTGTCAATCAACTCAATCAGGGCATTGAATTAATAGATGATCCATCAGAAAGAAATGATCTAGCAGCCTTAAACCTACTTGCTGGAAAAAAAGCTAAAACTTCTACAGCCTATGATCCTGCATATAATTATCTGAAAATTGGATTAAGCTTATTAGCAGAAAATAGCTGGAAGCTAAAATATGATTTAACCCTTTCATTATATACAGAAGCTGCAGAAAGTGCATATTTAAGTGGTGATTTTGAAGGAATGGAACAATTAATTGAAGTTGTTATAAAAAAAGCTAATACACTGCTAGATAAAGTAAAAATATATGAAGTCAAAATTCAAGCCTACATTGCTCAGAACCGATCTTTAGAAGCAGTAGATATCGCATTATCTATTTTAAAAGAATTAGGAATAAAATTTCCTAAAAAACCGAATAAACTACAAATTCTGTATGCAATATTAAGAACAAGATTGATTTTATTTGGCAAAAAAATTGAGGAGTTAAGTAATCTTCCACAAATGATAGATCCTCATCATAAGGCAACCTTACGTATTCTATCAGCCGTTACTACAGCTAGTTATTTTACTGCTCGTAAATTATTCATACTAGTTATACTTGAACAAATCAAATTATTAGTCAAATATGGAAATACATTCTTATCTCCTTTTGTATATTCTCTGTACGGATTTACTCTTTGTGGTGTTGCAGGCGATATTAATTCAGGTTATCGCTTTGGGCAATTATCAGTAAATCTAGCAAAACAATTGAAAATTAAAGAAGCTCATGCCAGAACAATATTCATAGTAAACTGTTTTATCAATTTCTTGAAAGAACATATTAATGCAACCTTACTTCCTCTTAAGGAAGCTATCCAGATTGGGTTA
>CALMTA010000132.1 GCA_937872505.1 uncultured Neisseriaceae bacterium
ATCTACCCAATCCCCTTCATATTTATCATTATTAGCAAACTTAAATATACCTTTTCCATGATATTGACCATTTTTAAAATTGCCTTCATATTTATCACCATTAGCAAAAATCAGCAAACCATACCCGTTAAGGATATCATCAAAAAAATCTCCTTTATATATATTACCATTTGCACATATCATTAACCCCCTTCCGTGACGCTTATTATTTACCCAATCTCCTTCATAACTCTCACCGTTAGTATATTCAATTATTCCTTTTCCATGCCGAATACCTTCTACAAAATCACCTCTATATTGATTACCGTTAGAGAATGTATGCACTACATTGCCGGTTAATTTATTATTTTTAAAATACCCTTCATATGTATTACCTTCATTATCAGTAATGATTTCTTTTTTAGGTATATTATTTATGAAATATTCTTTGCATTTTTTAGCATTTAAATCTAAAGCTTCTTGATTGTTTTTTTGAATATTAGTATTTAGTAGTGGACATATGTTCATTTTTATATACTCCCTCAAAATAATTTTATAAATATAGAAATTATAATATTTGACTATAAAAAATCATAGAGCATTTTGATCCAATGCTAAAAAAGTAGAATTTTGCCTTTCAAAAAAATATTTTTATTAAATTTTATATAGCATTATGGTAACATAACAAATTTTCCTCAACAATAGTGAAGAATCACTATATTTAATATGTTTATTAAAAAAGTATTGCAGAAGTATGTTGTAAATATATATTACATTTTAGAAAATAATTTATAAATAAATTAGTTAATTTTACAGGTGATTAATAACTTTAAATTAAAAATCCAACTCTCTTTTATTATAATTTAAATGCTGATTTATGATATAATAACACTAGAATTAAGTAAATTTTAGGGGAAAATTTTTTTGAGCACCCAATTAATTGATTATCAAGAATTAAAGCAGGATGATTTAAGTAAAGTTCGTAAGATTATAAGTCCTAAAGCTTATAAACATTCTATGTTTTTAACATTTGGTGTTTTTTTCATTGATTTAGCATTTTATTTAATTATCATGTTTGGAATTTTTACTGTTAAAAGTATTTTAGTAAAGATTATTTTAGGATTATTAGCTGGAATAGTGGTTTCAGGCATGTTTGTATGGGCGCATGATGCAGCACATGGATCTTTATTTAAAAATAAGCTATTATCAGAAATTTTAGGAACTATTTTTATGTTGCCATCGCTTAATATATACAGATTATGGAGTTATGGGCATAATAGGGTTCATCATGGTTTTACCTCCTATAGTAATCTTGATTGGATATGGAGACCTTTAACTATTCAAGAATACAGGAATATGAGCAAATTTAAGAAAAAATGCTATAGAGTTGAGCGCAGCTTATATGGATGTGGTCTTCATTATATATATAAGGTTTGGTGGCCAAAAATGATAATGTTTATGCCATCTGATATAAACTCTAGTAAAAAAAATATAATAAGAATTAGTAAAGCTATTACATTATTATTTGTTTTAACTATAGGAATTATTTATTATCACTCTGGAGGAGTTATAAGTATTATTAGCGCTTTAATTTTACCCTTTATTGTATTTAATTATGTTATATCTCTAATAGTATATTTACATCATACTCATCCAAATTTACCATTTTTTGCTGATAGAAATGAATGGAATATTAGCATCGGTGCATTGTATTGTACTACTGTAATTAATACCAATTGGCTAATTAATAAACTAACCCATAATATTTTAATTCATACCCCCCATCATGTTGATATAAGAATTCCTTTTTATAGATTAAAATATGCTTTTCTTGATATTAAAAAATATTATAGTAAATATTTACATGAATATGATTTAGATTTTACTACATTGAAATACATATTCAAAGTTTGTAAGCTATATGATTATAAGAATCATGTTTGGTATAGTTTTAGTGCAGCTGAGTCTCTCAAGCTAGATCTTTGTGACAAAAAATATTAATTTATAATTTCAAAAAATGAAAAATAAATTAACAAAAACATATTGGAAAGAAATAGCACTCCTCTTAATAATTAAATTAATTCTTTTAGGGGCGTTGTGGTTTATATCATTTAGCAACCCATTGCGACTAAATGATAAATCTACATTTGAACACATTGTATCCAAATAATTTTAAGGAAATTGTTTATGGAATCTTTAGTAGACCTATCTAGATTACAATTTGCTATAACAGCAATGTATCATTTTATTTTTGTACCCCTTACTTTAGGAATGACTTGGCTTTTAGTAATAATGGAAACAATTTATGTTACTACTGGAAAAGAAATTTATAAGGACATGACTAAATTTTGGGGTAAACTTTTTGGCATTAATTTTGCAATTGGGGTAACTACAGGTTTAACTATGGAGTTTCAATTTGGCACAAATTGGGCATATTACTCTCATTATGTAGGTGACATTTTTGGCGCTCCTTTGGCAATTGAAGGTTTAATGGCATTTTTTTTAGAATCAACTTTTGTTGGAATGTTCTTTTTTTCTTGGGATCGTGTTTCTAAAAAACAACACTTATTATTTACTGTACTGGTTGCTATTGGTTCTAACTTATCTGCACTATGGATACTGGTTGCTAATGGCTGGATGCAAAACCCTGTTGGAACTATATTTAATCCCATCACTATGAGAATGGAGTTATCCAGTTTTTTTGATGTTGTTTATTCTCCAGTTGCTCAAGCAAAATTTTTTCACACAGTTTGTTCAGGATATGTAACTGCATCAGTTTTTGTAATGGCTGTTTCAGCATATTATTTGCTTAAAAAAAGAGATTTGCCCTTTGCTCGACGTTCATTCAAAATTTCAGCTTTATTTGGTCTTTTTTCTTCTATAGCTATAATTATTATGGGAGATCAATCTGGGCTTTATGTTTACCATGCTCAACCTTCAAAATTAGTTGCAATTGAAGGGATATGGAATACACAAAAAGCACCTGTTCCATGGTCTATAATTGCTTGGCCAGATCAGAAGAAACATGCAAATATTTTTGATATTAAAATACCTTATGCCGGTAGTTTGATTTTAAATCATAATTTTACCGATCCAGTAATTGGTGCAGATCAAGTTCTAGCTGAAAATAAAAATAAAATTATTAAAGGTCGAGAGATTTTACTTAAATTGGAACAATTTAGAAAAGACCCTAAAAACACAGTATTGATGAGAGAAGTTCAAGAAGGATCAAAATATCTTGGTTATGGTTTATTGTTGAAGAAATATTCCAATGATATGAATTCTGTTACTCCAGAAATGATAGAAAAAGCAACAGATGACACTATACCTAACATGCTTTATTTATTTTATGGCTTTAGGATAATGGCTGCCTTGGGCTTCTCCTTTTTTATATTATTTGCTCTAGCTTCATGGTATTCGTTTGGTAATAGAGATAAATATGAAAATAAAAACTGGTTATTAAAATGGTCTATTTATTGGTTACCAACTCCATGGATTGCCTGTTTTGTAGGATGGTTTATAGCTGAATATGGTCGTCAGCCATGGACTATATTTGGCATATTGCCAACACATTTATCTGCCTCCAGTATAACTGTTTCGGAAGTAATTTTTTCCTTAACTGGATTTATATTACTCTATTCTATACTACTAGTTATTGAGTTATGGCTAATGCTTAAATATACTCGATTAGGCCCAAGTAGTTTAGGTACTGGTAAATATTACTTTGAAGCAAAGGAATCATAAAATGGAATATGCAATTTTGCGTTTTATTTGGTGGGCACTAGTTGGAATACTCCTAATTGGTCTAATAATTATGGATGGTCATGATATGGGAGTAGGCACTTTATCCCCTTTTATTGGTAAAACAGATTCTGAACGTAGAGCAGCAATTAACTCAGTTGCTCCTCATTGGGACGGCAACCAAGTATGGTTCATTACTGCAGGAGGAGCAGTATTTGCTGCTTGGCCCCTAGTTTATGCTGCTTCATTTTCTATGTTGTATATCGCTATTCTGGCAGTATTATGGACAATTTTTTTGCGTGCTCCAGCTTTTGACTATCGTTCAAAAATTGAAAATCCTAAATGGCGTAGAACTTGGGACTGGGTATTATTTATAGGCTCATCTATGCCACCATTATTGTTTGGAGTAGCTTTTGGTAATGTAATTCTAGGAATTCCTTTTCATTTTGATGATAGTATGCGTTTAATTAGTGATGCTTTAAACCCAGTTTCAAATTTTTTAAGCTTATTAAACCCGTTTGCTTTACTTTGTGGTATAGTTGCTTTTAGTATGACAACCGCTCATGGAGGAGTATATCTTTCACTACGAACTGAAGGTAATATGCAAGATAGAGCACGCAAATTTGCATTATATTTTACTGTGATAGCAATCACTGGTTTTGCTATTGGTGGGCTATGTATTCCCCATATAAATGGATATGTTGCCCTTAATTTAGATCCAACTGCTGATTCTAACCCGCTAGCAAAATCAGTTACTATTATGAATGGCGCATGGTTAAATAATTATCAAAGATATCCTATAACTATATCTATTCCTATTATAGCTTTTATAGGTTTTGTAGGGTCATGGCTATTTACTTTTAAAAAATCCTATATAAAAGCTTTCATTTTTAGCGCTATTGGCATGGCAGGCGTAATTTTAACTGCAGGAGTATCATTATTTCCATTTATACTTCCTTCAAACTCTAATCCTAACAGTAGTTTAACTATTTGGGATGCAACCTCATCTGAGCATACTTTATTTTTAATGCTAATAGCGGCAATAGTTTTTACCCCAATAGTTTTAATCTATACTTCTTGGGTATATAAAATCATGCGTGGTAAATTAACAACAGCTAAAATTGAAGAAAATTCTAAATCATTATATTAAGGAAAGAAAATCATGATTTTCTTAAGTTGGGCTATTTGCGTTTTTATTGCTATAAAAATCGTTTCGGATTCTTTAATTAAGCAAGAACAAACTCCACAAAAACTAGATAAAGAATAATGGTGCTTTAGAGCATGTTTGAAAAGTATATCGTAGATAGGTTATAATGCATCATTTACCTTGT